>JANOFP010000244.1:0-3929 GCA_031413675.1 Bacteroidota bacterium | reverse complement strand
GGGTTTTTCAACGTAATCGACAACGGCGTTTTCTGCCGCCGCGCTGAAGCATTACCGGGCCGAGCATTGGCCTGCAAGCCAATACTGGCGCGGGCCTTGGCGATGATCGGCAACGCGGCGATAGCGCGGATGTGGGTTTTTAGGGGCTTGAGGCCAACCCGTTCCGTGTCGAGTTTGTCCAGCACTTCGGCGACATCGGAGTCGCGGAAGATTTTTGCGAGGCCAATGGTGGCGGGGCCGCGCTATTATTTGGACTGGGATCCGATATAGCTCAAAAACCGTCGCGCCAGAAGCCAATCGGGAACCGGCTCCCAGCTAACGATGCCCGGAAAGGCAGGCTGGGTGCGGCTCCTGGCAAGGCATAAAAAACAAGCGGATAACGATTTATCTCGGAAACGCAACACATCTTTTTCTTTATCTGTCAGCGTTATTTCACTATTCAGGCTTGGAGTGCTTTTGTTTCTTGCATGCGATCGTTTTAAAAGAATACGATTTACATAGTTATTGAGATAATAACCTTTTTCATGTACATCCATTATTGCCCGACGTATTTCCTGCGGTTCAGAATTTTTAAGTAAATAGCCATTGGCTCCATTCTCCATCATGTGAAAAACAAAACGTTCGTCTTCATACATACTCAGCACCAATACTTTTATCTGGGGGTTTTGTTTGCTGATCGTTTTTGTAGCTTCAATGCCATCTTTTCCGGGCATACGCAAATCCATGAGTACTACATCGGGTTGCGATTCTGCTAAACCATTCAGCAGTGCTTCGCCATTCTCAGCTTCCTGTACAAATTTAATATTGGTGTAGGGGCGTAAAGAAAGAATCACTCCTTTACGAAATATTTTGTGGTCATCAGCAATTGCAACACGGATTGTGTCCATAAGTTTATCAGATATTGGAATTTAAAAATAGCCAAATTAAAGGAAACATTCACCTGTTATTCTTTCCATGGGTCGTCTTTTGGTAATTCAACGGTTACCTTATAGTATGTTTTCGAAATATCTTTTTCAAAACTTACCGTACCGCCCAACAGGCTCACACGGCTTTTGATGTTTTTAAGACCTAATCCATTTGTTGTTTTACTCATATGTTCGTAAGCATCCTGTTCTATCCCATTTCCATCATGGTGAATGCGCAGAAAGAATCTATCATTCATTACATTTTGTGTGCAGTGAATAAAACTGGCTCCGCTATGGCGAAGTATATTATTAATGAGTTCCTGAACGATTCGAAACATGACAAGTTCTTTTTCAGGTTTCAGTCTTTCCCGGTAATCATGAAAACGACTACTGGCATTCACGACTCTTGAACCACTTATTTTAGAAAACAAATCATTTACAGCAGATTCCAGTCCAAAATTTTTGAGTGTGGGCGGCATCAGATCATGACTGATATTTCTGATTAATGTTATTGTATCATCAATTATCTGCCTGGCCTGAAGAATACTTTGTATCTGTGAAGATTTATCCTGGTTTACTAAATTTTCATTTAAATATAAACGAACGGTTGCCAACAGTGGGCCGGCATCATCATGTAAATCTGCTGCCAGCCTTTTGCGTTCTTCCTCCTGCATTTTTATAGAGGCGCCCAATAAGGATTTTTGGTGGTTGGCTTCCATATCTATTAAATGCTGAGTATAACCCGCTATTTTTCTATTATGCATTATAAAAAAATACACAACCGTAATGCATAATGAAAGCATACCCGCTGTGCCCAGAAACATGATAAGCGTAAAGGCCGAAATACCGAGTATATAAAATTGATGGTGCATTTTGGTGGGTGGCAGTTGTTAGTTTAGTTTGTGAAGTCGAGGTTGGGAAGTTGATTAGGTATAATCTTTTTACTTGAATTATTTGCAAAGTAAAAGATTGCTATAGTAAAAATTATATTTTTAATTATATCAGCGAGAAAACTATAATGCCAAAATTGTAATAGTTGTTTGGGGTTTAAATAGTTTGCAAGAATATTAAAAAAGAATGTTCCTGATAAGTAGAACATAATACCTGCAACTATCCAGAAATGTAACTGCTTTTGTAAATTATAGCCTCCAAGAGAATTAAATTTATCTTTTAAGTAAAAGAAAATAAATATATAGACAAGAATTGTTTCAAATGCGATTGGCAGGGAATCAAGTCGTTGAATTTTTTCGTTAGAATAAAATATTGTAATCCCTAAAATAAATATAAGCGAGGAAAAAATAAAGAATCTTTTTACTGTTTTGTTTGTTATCTCGATAAAAAGGATATAGAAAAAGAATAAAAATTCAAGAATTGTATAAGTAGGATAATAAATCCATAAGAGTTTATTTGACTCAATAGAATCAAAAAAGTAATTAAGAAGGAAAAAAATTGTACTGTAGGCTAATATTCCAAAGCATGGTTTAATTTTTTTAGTCTTATTCCATTGAAATATTACTATCACAATTGGTAATAAAAAAGAAAATTTGAACAGGTATAAAAAAAGGTCTTTTATATATTGGAGTTTTTAATAGCCCCAAAAATAAAAAACCTTTTGACAATAATGCAATTGTCTGATTGAATTAAATTATTCTTCCCACCAAGTAAAAATTAAATCCTTAATTTCTTCAATGACAACTTGCCTTGCGTTCTTCTTCATAACAGTAACATTTTAAACGTTATCGAATATTCAATACCCAAAAATTGCAGCTTAAAAATGCCTGTTCAAATGGGCATTCATTATAGTTTGATTTATTATACTTATATCCTTTTACAGCATGCATTACAGGCTATTTTACTAAGTTTATCTACCTAGGTATTATACGTAATAAGCGCAAATGAAAGCCGTAAAATTACGTAAATAAAAATAGTGTTATTTCTAAGAAAATCAACGATTTTTTGAAGCTTATCAACAGATGTGGAAAACGGAGATGAAAATAAAAGAAAGTGATTTCTATAAATGGGATGATGAAAAAATAAATATTGAGTTCAATTCCAGTTTAAAATGTTGATTAAATATTTTAAAACCGTACAAACCTGAAAATGTTTTGAGTAATTAGTACAGCTAGAAAAGTAATACATCCGTACAAATATATTTCTCTTAATACTGCCAGGAAAGAGTACTACTGCCAATTTTAATTACAGCGTTTTTAACATCATGAACGTAAATATTCTATAACAAAATGAAAATACACGGTAAATGAAAAAAATTTTACTATAAGGTATCAGCTGTGGCATTAAAAGGAATGTATAAAGGAAGTTGACTACTGACAATTTGGAACGTAGTAGCCATTTTAAATTATTTTTCTATCCATATTGATATTTTTCGACAACTTTAACTGAAGTCATTTCTCCAGCTCAAAAAAAACACTTCCGGGCTTTGAGGATACAAACCAGTTAAATCGTTCATGAAGATTCACCACTTCACCAACGATAATTAAAGAAGGAGAGCTGAATGTGATGCCGGTAAAATCTTTTGAAGCATTCTTTAAAGTAGAAATATGTATTTGCTGGTGAAGTGTTGAAGCCTGCTCAATTACTGCCAGGGGAGTATTCAAATGCTTTTTATAACGAGATAGTAACTCAACAAGGCTATTGATATTTTTGGAAGCCATATAAAATACAAGTGTGTCATCTGTATGCGCCAGCGATTTCCATTTCTCAGGGCTATACTGGCTGTTGGGATTGAAAGTTAGAAACTGTACTCCTTGCGAATAATCTCTTGCAGTTAATGGGATACCTGAAAATGCAGATGCACCTGAAGCGGCAGTAATACCCGGAATAATTTCGTAGGGGATGTTATTATCAACCAATGCCTGTAACTCATCAAGCACGTTGCTAAAAAAAGCAATATCACCACCTTTCAACCGCAAAACATTTTTCCCATTCAGTGCATGTTCAACTATCAATGCTGTAACCTCTTCCTGAGAAAATGAATTTTCATCAAACCCTTTTTTACCTGCAATT
>JANOFP010000243.1:0-5627 GCA_031413675.1 Bacteroidota bacterium | reverse complement strand
TATTTCAAACTCGATGGCGGCGCTATGTTTGGTGTGGTTCCAAAATCCATCTGGAATAAAATCAATCCTGCGGATGAAAATAATTTATGCAGTTGGGCATTGCGTTGTATACTTATTGAGGATGGCAACCAGTTGATTTTAGTTGATAATGGAAATGGTGATAAACAAGATGCAAAATTTTTCAGCCATTATCATTTGCATGGTGATGATACGCTGGACAAATCGCTTGCAAAATATGGTTTCAGTAAAGATGATATAACTGATGTCTTTCTTACACATCTGCATTTTGATCATTGCGGCGGTTCTATTATTCGTGATGGTGAAAAATTAATCCCTGCATTTAAAAATGCAACTTACTGGAGCAACAAAAAACACTGGGATTGGGCGGTAAACCCGAATGAAAGGGAAAAAGCATCTTTTTTAAAAGAAAATATTTTACCCATTGAAGAAAGTGGAAAATTGAAGTTTGTAAAACATCCGCTTGAAAATGAAAACGTAGGGGCTACTTATCCACCCGGGACCTTATTAAGTATTTTTTCAGAAAATATTTCAATACGTTTTGTAAGCGGTCATACAGAAAGCATGATGCTGCCACAAATAAAATATAAAAACAGAACGGTGGTTTTTATGGCGGATTTGCTTCCATCTGCAGGACATATTCCGCTTCCGTACATCATGGGCTACGATATGTTTCCACTTACTACCTTAGGTGAAAAAAGAAATTTTTTAAATGATGCTTTAAAAAATGATTACATCTTATTCTTTGAACATGACCCGAAAATTGAATGCTGTACGCTGCAACAAACTGAAAGAGGAATACGGCTGAAAGATTATTTTAAGCTGGAAGAGATTTAAACTGATTCGTTTTTCTTTTTAAATAATTTAACTCCTGCGATTAAAACACTTCCCACAATTGCAGGTATTACTAAATTAATAGCCCAGATACCCGCTATCGTAAGCGTAACACCTAATGTATTTATTGTAAATAGTTGCAACAACCGCCACATTACCTCACCTCGTATACCCAAATCGGCAATGGCAAAAGTGGGAATTACGGCCAGTATTAAAAAAACAACACTCAACACAAAAAAACATTGCCACCAGTTAATTTCAACTTTAAATAAAGTGAACAATAAATAATACTGCAAACAAAAAATTACAAACCGGATTAAGGAAAGGAACAACAACTTAATAAGTAAACTTGTTTCCGCATTATCTAAATCTTTTACGAGATATAAATTTTTATTTAGCCACGGAATTTTTTCTGCCAGTCTGATAAAAACAGATAAGCGGAAAAAAATAAGCAGCATAACTATCAACACAACGATTGAACCATACAAAAATATTTTTATCCATAAACTATTATCATTTGCCGGAATAATTGCAGTGCCAATAATTTTATTCATCAAAATTATTAGTCCGATGCAGCCCATGAATATTGTAATAATAAGTTGGCTCATGCTACACATAATGGTGAGTGAAATACATCTCAACCGGTTCCCTTCATCAAGAAATAAAACCCGGCCAGCATACTCACCTACTCTGTTGGGAGTAGTAGTGGAAAATGAAATACCGCTTAATATTGCTTTAAACGCCTTGAACAACCTGATATCCTGAACTTTTTTTATGGCTAATTTCCATTTCCAGGTTTCTATCAACCAGTTTACAAGCATGAGTAAAAAAACAGCAGCCAAATAAATGATCACTTTGTTAAACGGTGTTTGTTTTATTTGCTCCCATGCCAAGGGTAAATCAGGTTGGCTTTTTACCTGTATATATAAGGAATACGAAAACCAAAGAAAAAGCAGTGGCCCCAATACATAATTGATTAAGATTTTGATATTGTTATTCAACTTCATTATTCTTGTAAAAATACTCCCCCAGTTGCAAAAGACAGGCAAAATAATTTTAGGCATAGATCCCGGTACATTAATTACCGGTTATGGCATTATTGAAATTACGGGCAATACTATTTCCTTAAAAGAAATGAGTGTGCTGAAGTTATCTGGTAAAAAAAATAATTATATAAGGCTGGAACTGATTTATAAAAAAGTGGAAGAGCTTATAAAAAAATACAAACCAGATGAGTTTGCAATTGAAGCCCCCTTTTTTGGTAAAAATGTGCAGAGCATGCTAAAACTAGGCAGGGCGCAGGGTGTGGCAATCGCTGCGGCTATCAGCGCAGGATTACAGGTTACAGAATACTCGCCAAAAAAAATTAAACAATCCATTACCGGAAATGGTAATGCCGACAAAGACCAGGTGTGGAAAATGCTGCAACGGTTGCTTTCATTAAAAGAAGTGCCACAGTATTATGATGCAACGGATGCATTGGCTGTCGCTGTTTGTCATTATTTTCAAGATAAACCATTATTAAAACAAGCTGGAAAATTAAAAGGTTGGGAAGATTTTATTAATCAAAACCCGGGGCGAATAAAACCGAAATGATGTCCTAAACACAAAAGCAAAGAGATATTAAAAAACAATATTGAAACACATAGGCACATAAGAAACATAGGGTTTCATCCCGCAATTTTGCGGGATGTGTATTCCTATGTGCCTATGATTCTATGTGGTTCAAAAAAATAATTCAGTTTTTATAAAACATTCTTTATGAAAAAATATATTTCCGTTTTATACATTGCATTGATTGCTCAGCTTTTTTGTTTTGCTCAAACACCACAGCAAAAAGTAAATCAGTTCAGAAAAGACAATGAAGCAAAAATTATAGCTGAGTATATAAAATTTGTTTCTATTCCCAACGTAACAAAGGATACTGTAAATATTTTACGCAATGCTGCTTTTATAAAAAGTATGATGGAGCAGCGGGGAATAAAAACCGAACTGCTTGATGGCATTACACCCAACGTAAGCCCCGCAGTATATGGTGAAGTAAAAGTGCCCGGTGCCAAAACCACTTTGATTTTTTATGCACATTATGACGGACAGCCGGTGAACCCGGATAAATGGACAGGCGGTCTAAAACCATTCGAACCAGTATTTATTGACAAACCAATTGAACAGGGTGGTAAAATTTTAACTGTTACCGGAAATCCATCTCCTGACTGGCGGCTTGCCGGTAGAGGTAGCGCCGATGATAAAGCCGGCGTAATGACAATTATTAATGCATACGATGCCTTAGTAAAAACCGGCATTCCATTAAAACATAATATCAAATTCTTTTTTGAAGGCGAAGAAGAAAAAGGTTCAACGCATTTGGGTGAAATTTTTCAGAAGCATAAAGAAAAATTATCCGCTGATTTATGGATTGTATCCGATGGACCACGGCATGTATCGGGTAAAAAGATAATTGTGTTTGGTGTACGGGGCGATGCACATCTTGATTTAACGGTATATGGAGCCAAACGTCCGCTGCATAGTGGCAACTATGGTAACTGGGCGCCTAACCCTGCAATGATGCTGGTAGAATTGCTTGCAACCATGAAAGATGATAATGGGAAAGTTATTATCAAAGGGTTTTATGATGATGTAATTCCGTTAACTGCAAAAGAAAAAAATGCATTGGCAAAAATTCCAAATATTGAAGAGCAACTAAAAAAAGAATTAGGCATTGCAAAACCTGAAGGCGGCGGCAAATCGTTTGTGGAATTGCTGCATTTACCCACATTGAATATTAATGGAATAAAAAGTGCCGATGTAGGCGAACTGGCAGCTAATATCATTCCGGTAAAAGCAGAAGCTGTTCTTGATTTAAGGTTGGTACCCGGTAATGAAGTAGAAAAACAATTTAAAAAAGTAATCAGGCATATTGAAGCACAGGGCTATCATGTAACAGACCATGAACCTACTGATGCCGAAAGAATGAAATATGGAAAACTAATAAAAATAATAAAAGGCGATGATGGTTATGTTGCACAAAGAACCCCGCTTGATCTACCCATTGCACAGGGAGTTATTAAAGCAGTTCAATCCACAGTTGATTACCCTGTTATCCTGATGCCATCATTAGGTGGCAGCTTACCGCTGTATTTGTTTGAAAAAATACTGGGAGCAAAAGTTATTACAGTACCTGTAGTAAACTATGATAATAACCAGCATGCCGAAAATGAAAATGTTCAAATCAGTTATTTATGGGAAGGGATTGAAACAATGGCTGCCATTATGATAATGGACTATAAGTAAGACTTTGTAATTTGAAATATATTTTCCAGGTAACCCTTTTCGGATTACTTGTTTGATGCTTTTTTAACCACAGAGTAGCCCAGAGGTATGCACAGAGTATCACAGATTCTTATAACACAACCCGTTTTATTCCCAGCTTTAGTGATTTGACATTAAAATTTAAAAGCAACCCAACTTTGCAACCACTCAGCTTAAGATAGGTTAGTACCTGTGCAAGATGAATATCATTGAAAGATTCAATAGCCTTTATTTCAACTACTACTTTCCGTTCCACAAGCAAATCAATTCGATAACCGGCATCAAGTTTCACTTCTTTAAAAATCAAAGGCATTGCTACCTGACGTTGAACAAATAGTCCATCTTTTGTAGCCTGATAATACAAACATTCTTCATATGCACTTTCAAGTAAGCCTGGCCCTAAAACAGTATGAACTTCAAATGCAGATTTTAATATTCTTTGAGTTATTTCATTTTCTGTCATAAATAAGATTTTACTCTGTGTGACACTGTGAAAAAACTCCGTGTTACTCTGTGGTTAAATTTTTAATTATCTTCTCCTGAACTTTTTTCAAACTCTCATCCGATGCTTTTGGCTTTGATTGTATAAAATTTAAATCATTCGCAGAATTGATTGGCACAAGATGAATATGTGCATGCGGTACTTCTAAACCAATTACTGAAATACCACATCTGTTGCAATCAAATGATTTTTCAATTGCTTTAGCAATCGGTTGAGCAAACAAAAGCATTTCACTTAAATACGCAGGTGGTAAATCAAATAAATTATCAACTTCCATTTTCGGCACCACCAATACATGACCCTTACGTAATGGAAAAATATCCAGGAAAGCAAAAAATTTTTCGTTCTCTGCAATTTTGTATGAAGGAATTTGTCCAGCAATTATTTTTGAAAAGACAGTCATAGATTGCAAATTTTAAATTGAAAATTTCAAATTGAAGAACAACTAACAGGTATAATACAAATTTGCAATTTGAAATCTTCAATTTGCAATTGCTAAATAAATATTTTCTCAATCTTAAACTTTATTACACCGGCAGGTGCATGTACTTCTACAATATCTCCCACTATTTTTCCCATCACCCCCTTACCTATTGGTGAAGTATTAGAAATTTTTCCAGCTTTCAAATCTGCTTCTCGTTCACCCACCATTTCGTAGGTAACTTGTTTTTTTGTAGCCAGGTTTGTAATCGTAACTTTTGTAAGTAAAGAAACTTTACTCGTATCTATATTTGATTCATCCAATACCCGAATATTTGCCATAGAGCCTTCCATGGCTGCAATTCTTGCTTCCAATATTCCTTGTGCTTCTTTAGCAGCATCATATTCTGCATTCTCTTTCAGGTCACCTTTTTCCCTTGCCTCGGCTATGGCACGGGAAGCTGCGGGGCGGTCCACGCCTTTCATACGCTGCAAATCAATTTTCATTTGCTCCAGGGTTTCCTTTTTCACATATTGTAGTTCA
>JANOFP010000242.1:0-8711 GCA_031413675.1 Bacteroidota bacterium | reverse complement strand
GTATTCTCAAAAAATAAAAGGAGATATTAAATACAGCAATATCGATGCATCTTTTCAGCAGCAACGTGATTCAAGGCAAGTGGCAATTGGATTTACGTACCGTTTCAGCAAAGGTAAAGTGGGTCAAAAAAGAAAAACGGGTGGTGCTGGCGATGAGCAGAATCGTGTTAAAACAGGAGATAATTAATTATCAGCTATAAATTTTTCTACAGTAAGTTTTGGATTATTTCTCATGTGTTGTAAGACCCGTTTGCAAAAACGGGTCTTGGTTTTTTTAACCCTTTCCAAAAAACGGGAAGGATTTTTTATGTAAACATTCCTACATTTGAAACGTCAACCTAAAATAGTCAATTCTAAATTTTATATTAATCATGGCTTCATTCGACATCGTTTCAAAAGTAGATGCTCAGGCATTGGACAATGCGGTAAATGTAGTTTCCAAAGAAATCACCAATCGATTTGATTTTAAGGGTACGCATGTAGTGATGGACTTAAATAAAAAGGATTTTAAAATAAACCTGGAGACAGATGATGATATGAAGATGCGACAGCTATGTGATGTACTGATGAACCGAGCACATAAACAGGGAATCGATCCCATGGCTTTTGATTTTACCAAAGAAGGATTTCAAAGCGGCAAGGTTTGGAAGAAAGAAGTATCAGTAAGAAATGGACTGCCACAAGAAGACGCTAAAAAATTAGTAAAGCTGATAAAAGATTCGGGCATGAAGGTTCAGGCATCTATAAATGATGATTTGGTAAGAGTCGTTGGAAAAAAATTAGACGACCTACAGGAGATAATCCAACTTTGCAAGACAGCTAATCTTCAGTTTCCTTTGCAATTTGTGAATATGCGGAGTTGATTGGTGGATAACCCTAATTAATTGTCATTTCATTGTGCTAAACAAAGTGGATAAGGGGTGCTGAACAATACGATGAAAAATTAGGAAACCGGTAGTTGATGAATGTATATTTGTTTTACAACTGCACGTAGTTTTGGAAACAAAATGAAATGCAAGGAGCGGTGAAAATCCCTTAAAAGATGGAAGCAACTCCCGGAAGCATTAGAAAATGTAAGCAGGAAGGCGAAAGCTGGAATGAAGACAGGATCTGATGCTTTCGTCATTTAAAACCCCTCAGAAATTATCCTCAATTTACATTTGGCACTAAAGGATTACGGCTTTATCTTTGCCGACTTAATAAAATAAAAAAATGTACGGCAAAATCCGTGCATCCTAAAAATCAAAGATTTATGAAAGAGGGAATACATCCAACCAGTTATCGTTTAGTGGTATTTAAAGACATGAGTAACGGCACTACTTTTCTTAGCCGCTCATCTGCCGCATCTAAAGAAATGTTGAAATGGGAAGATGGCAATGAATATCCGTTGGTAAAACTGGAGATTTCAAATACATCGCATCCGTTTTTTACAGGTAAAAATATGATGGTGGATACAGCAGGCCGTATCGATAAGTACAAAAAGAAATACGCAAAAAAAGCTGAATAACATTAACTTTAAAATTGTTCTTCTGATTTTTTAGGATTCATTTCCTGATTTTGATGAAGAATTGTTTTTCATGGCTATACTTTAAAACCCCCTGATTCTTCAGGGGGTTTGTTGTTTTAAATTCAATATCCATATTGAAATAATTTGTATTTATATTTTTGCAGTTCAGGTTTTACTTTAATAAATTTAAGCAGACAGCAAATTTATCTTTCCTTATTTTTGACTCATCACATTCCAATGAATAAAATCATTTTTACAGAAGAATTTTGCCAGCCCGAAAATCTGTTTCCGTTTACATTAACCCGGCAGATTCAGGATATTCGTATCGGCATTCTTACCATCCGCGAAAAATGGGAGCAGATGCTGGGAATGATTTCTTATGATAAAAAAGAAGATGACTATAAGGATTTTGAACGAAGCATTCATATTTCAGAAATCGGGGAGGATGATATTTGTTTTATGATTCATGGAAATGTATTGCCCACTTCACAATTAATTAAAAAGGTAAAACAATTAAAGAACGGAGAGTTTATTTCGGTAAAAGGGATGGCTGGAATTGTTTTCCGGTTTACAAAAAAAGAGATTACCGGAAAACACAAAATAAAAATTACCCGTGCTGTTGATTTTGATGGCGAAGTAAAAGCAATACAATATCCCTGGGATATTTTTCAGTTAAACGATTATGCTTTACGTCAGGATTTTATTTTAAAAAAAGGAATCAGAAAATCGCAACCAATTTCTAAAACAAATAAAGTTATCAATGCCTCACAGATTTTTATTGAGAAAGGTGCAACGATTGAACATTCGATAATTAATGCAGCTACAGGTCCGGTATATATTGGAAAAAATGCTGAGGTAATGGATGGATGTATGATCCGGGGCCCGTTTTCTTTAGGCGATAATGCATGTCTTAAAATGGGTGCAAAAGTTTATGGTGCTACTACCATTGGTCCGTCATCTGTTTGTGGTGGCGAAATAAAAAATTCTGTTGTGTTTGGCTATAGCAATAAAGCACATGATGGGTATCTTGGCGATTCGGTGATAGGTGAGTGGTGTAATCTGGGTGCCGGTACTACAAACTCCAACTTAAAAAATAATGCAAGCGAGGTACGGGTATGGACACCCAATGGTGAATATTGCGTTGGAAAAAAATGTGGCGTGATGATGGGTGATTACACGAAGACATCAATCAATACATCTATCAATACCGGAACCGTGACCGGAGTTTGTTGCAATATATTTGGCGCCGGTCTTACACCCAAATATATTCCTTCCTTTGCCTGGGGCAGTGACGGTGTAAACCGTTACGATTTTGAAAAAGCATTACTCGATATTGAAGACTGGAAAAAACTAAAAGGGCAATTGGTGAGTGAAAATGAGCGAAGTATTTTGAAGCATATTTATAAATAGGGATGGTGAGTTGTGAGTGAGAATAACTAGTCCTTTACAATCAATTAAAAATAAATAGTAAATAGAAATGAGAAAGCAAATTGCAGCGGCAAACTGGAAAATGAACCTTACGTATCAGCAGGGAGAAAAATTATTAGACGAAATACTGGAAGCAGACATTCAACTACAACCGCATCAATTAGCAATTTTTGCAGTACCATTTCCTTATTTAATAATGACGAGAAGTGAAGTGGATGAGGAAAATAATTACGAAGTGGCAGCTCAAAATTGTCATCATAAAAAATCCGGAGCCTATACCGGAGAAATTTCTGTTGAGATGCTGCGTTCTATCAATGTGAACTATTGTGTAATCGGACATAGCGAAAGACGTGAGTACTTTGCTGAAAGCAATTCGATGCTGGCAGATAAAGTAAATCTTTGTTTGGAAAAAAATATTGCCCCAATCTTTTGTTGTGGTGAGCCATTAGCCATTCGTGAATCCGGTACACAAAATGATTTTGTTACTCTTCAATTAAAAGAATCGTTATTTCATCTTTCTGCAGAGCAAATTCGACATTTTATCATTGCCTATGAACCCATCTGGGCTATTGGAACCGGCAAAACTGCGAGCACCGAACAGGCTCAGGAAATGCATGCACATCTGCGAGCAGTTATAGCCTCTCAGTACAATACGGAGGTGGCTGAAACCGTTTCGATCTTATATGGCGGCAGCGTAAAAGCTAATAATGCAAAAGAAATTTTTGGATGTAAAGATGTGGATGGCGGGTTAGTGGGTGGTGCATCGCTGGTAGCTGCTGATTTTATTGAAATTATCAAAGCACTGAAATAGAAATTTATTTCTGCAACAAACTTCATAGTAATCTCAAAAAAAAATCAGGTACTCTTAAGTTTTCTGAATGTAAAAGTTATTGTAAACAGCAAGCAAATTTATCCATTGCTGAATGATAAGCCGGTTTTGATTGAAGTGGAAGATAACCGGACGAAGATTGTAGTGTCAGATGGTTTTCATTTTACACGGCCAATTGAATTGAGTTTTTCGAAGCCCAGTTTTTACTATTTTAAAGTGGAAAGCCCGGTTAATGATCTTCAGTTATTGGGTGGAATTTTTCTGACTGCATTTCTTTTTTGGCTTGGGCTTCGGACCCATTTTTTATTTATACAGCTACTGAGTTTTATTCCAACTTGTATTTTATTGGTACTGTATTATCTGAAAAGAAAATCCTTTATTGTTGTAAAGCAAGATCATTTACACGGACGTTATCACAGGTAAAGGCGGCATTTCTTTTTTCTCCATTTCATTTAGTTTGTCTAATTCAAGTATTGTTTGTTTACCTCTTTCATCAGGGTGAAACATCATGACATATTTAGCTCCATATACAATTTCATTGTTGGTGTAGGATGTACGTGCCACAACTGTATTTGAATACGCTTCATCAAATCCTTTTACAAAAACCATTACTTCCATAAAAGTGCTTTTAAAATCGTCTTCTGACAGCCCGTATAGTGGACTGTTTTCATCAATGGGGTGAACAATTGTCCAACTTAGTGACAATGCATTTATTTTTGACAATTCAAGCGTAAGATTGAAAAAACGATTTGTCAGGTTCCCATTTTCTTCTGCCTTTATAACAAGAGAAACTTTTACTTCAACATCGGTAAGATAATTATTTCTATACGGAACAAAGCGCAGCATCAGTGCGGTAATATTTTTGTAAGGAGCAATTACTGCAAGATCACTAAATTTTAAATAAGCATTTGGTTTTGAAAACCGTGCATACAGCAAACCGGTTGCTAATGCAAAAGTCATCAAACCAAGGAACGCTTCGAAAGCAGCTATGGAACTTGTGAGATAGCCTACCGGATTTATTCTTCCATATCCAACCGTTGTATAGGTTTGTAAACTAAAGAAAAAAGCTTCTAAAAAATTATGGATTGCATTTCCTTTAACTACACCACCCAGATGATCAATTCCAATAACAAGGTAAATACCTGCAAAAAAAATATTTATCGTAATAAAGACCAAGAGGATAAATAATAAAAATTTCAAAATTGGTATTGACAGCATTGTATGAAACCAACTGTAACGCTGAAAAAAAGGAAGACCCCGTTTTTTTATATTTGGAAACCCTTCCCGGTTTATAAACCGGCCACCGCTATCGTTGCTGTTTACTCCAAACCCCGTGTTTAAATCGGAGTTTGCTTTTGTATTGAATATTTTTCTTAATGGCATAAACAAATTTAAATGAAAAGCTTGATAAGTTTTGCAGACATTGCAGGCTGAACTATTTTTAAGCCGGAATGAAAAGAAAGAGAATTTTATGGTTATGCAGTTGGTATCCTTCAGAAGCTGCTCCTTTTAATGGCGATTTTATTCAACGTCATGCAAGGGCTGCAGCTTTGTACAATGATATTGATGTGATTCATGTTACAGGTACTCTTGACCAAAGCAAGACAGCATTCTTTCTGCCGATTGAAAAGGGGTTAACTGAAACCATAATTCATTATAAAAACAGAAATGGAGTAATTGGAAAAATTCTTAATCATTTTACCTGGAGCAAGCATTATAAACAAGCGATTGAAAAATATATAAATGAAAAAGGCAAACCCGATCTGGTACATATACATGTGCCTGTGAAAGCCGGGCTTATTGCGTTATGGATCAAAAAAAAATTTTCTATTCCCTATATTGTGACTGAGCATTGGGGTATTTATAACAAAGTATTAAACGAGAATTATAGTAACAGGCCTTTCTGGTTTAAACGATTAGCAAGAGCCGTTTTTTTTAACGCAACTAAAATATTAAGTGTAAGCAATTACCTGGCTGCGGAAATAAGAAACACGATATCAACTGATTTAAATTTCACAATTATAAACAATACAGTCAATACAGATTTGTTTTATTATAAAACTAAACAACAGGAAAAATTTCGCTTCATCCATATATCAAATATGATTTCGTTGAAAAATGCGGAAGGAATTTTAATCGCATTTAAGGAATTTCAAAGCAGTGGGAAAAATGCTGAGTTGGTAATCGTTGGTGAAAATTATTTTTCAATAGAACAATTAGCAGCAGATTTAGGGTTGTTAAATAGTTCTGTTTTTTTTAAAGGCGAAATTTCATATAGCCAGGTTGCCAATGAGATTCAACAATCGGATTGCCTGGTTTTATTCAGCATTATTGAGAATTCGCCTTGCGTAATAAGTGAAGCACTTTGCTGCGGGGTGCCGGTAATCGCTACAAATGTTGGCGGCATTCCGGAATTAGTTTCAAATGCCAATTCAATTCTTGTTGAGCCGGGAAATACGGGAAAGCTAAAAGAAGCTATGATAAAAATGATAGAAACTTATTCATCATTTAATAAAAATAAAATAGCTGAAGATGCACGAGGCAAATTCAGCTACCCGATTATAGGAAAAGAATTTGATTTATTGTATCAGTTAGTAGCGAGTGAAAAGTAGTCGGTTTACAGTTAACAATTTTCAAAGCAAATACCAATTTAATACTTCTAACTTAACTCTTCAGTTTCTCAACCAGTTCCACATACTCTTTCATGGCTACTTCTTTTGATTTGCCTTTCAGGTTAGCCCAGGCTTCGTATTTTGCTTTTGCCACAAAGTCAAATGGATTGGATGGCGGTTCGGTATCTACATCTCCAATGGCTCCCTGTTTATATAAAGAATAAAGCTGTAGTAATGTTTCATTACTTGGTCTTTCTGAAAATGACTTGCTATCATTTTTTGCCTGTTCAAATTTTTCTGTTAATTCCATAGTGGTGTTTTGATTTGTGGTTAATTTTTTCTTGCCTCGTCAATAAATATTTTCTGAATTTCCCGTTGGTTGTCTGCAATTTTATAAAACTCGTCAAAATATTTTACAATATCTTTTCTTGATTTTTCGGGCAGCAAATCAAAATTCATAATTAGTTTATTGATTTCTTCTCTTTTTTCTTTAAGGAGTTTTAAACTAGCCATTATTTCATCCATCGGACGAGCAAAACCGCGGTAAACCCTTTCTGTCACTTTTTCTGTTCCCATTATTTCAGCCGGGGTTGCATAGTCTGCATCTACCATACCGGCAAAATCAAAATCGTAAGGAACCGGAAAGGGCAAGGCATTTGAATCTTTTCTTGGCATTAACAATTTAATATTATGAAAATTTGGGACAGACCAATCTGTATTTCCAATCAGATATTGAAACAGCGATACAAATGTCATTCGTTCCTGATCTGTGGACCGTTGCTCGGTTGCTATTTCATATTCTTTATATTTATTTCTTTTTGCCATATCATCAACATCTTCTATAAAAAATCCCCAGGTTGTATATTTTTTTATTTTTCCTTTGCTGTCTTCAAACGATATGCGAATCAATCGTACCCGGAAACTAACCGGTGTCAAAAGGTTATACATTTTATATGCGAGATATTCTTTCAGCACTAATTGTTCATCCCGTACAGCGGTACCACAACCCGAAACAATTTTTAGTTTATCTAATTCATACGTACGGGGTGATGTGGAATTATGAAAATTTATCATCAGCGAAGGCATATAGCATTCGGTCCTTCTATAATTTCCTCTGGCCCGCATCTGCACTCCTTCTGTTATTACAGTACTGTCGGGCATTCGCAAGGTAATTGAAGTCTCTTGCCAGGGGGTTTCTTTTCTAGCATTAAATAGTTTTTTAAAATCAGATGCAATTGTTACCGCTATCGGTTTTTGATCTATAAAAAACTGAACACTATCTAATTTTTTTTGTGCACTGACTTGTATTAAAAAAAATAAGAGAGACAAAAACAGGGTTACAGTTTGTTTTTTCATTTCAAAAATATTTATGGTGTGTTTATTCAGGATTTAAAATTTATTTTAAAACTTCTGGTATCACAGTACCCACACATCCGCTTGGCATTTGTATATGTAATAGTGAGGCAAGTGTAGCCGCAATATCTGTCATATATGTTTCCCGGTCTGTTTTCCCCTGTTTTATGCCCCATCCATACCAAAGCAAGGGTATATGTGCATCATACGGGCTCCACACACCATGTGTGGTTCCTGTTGCACCAAACCCTTCTATCCAATGCGGTTCCAAGATCAATTGAATTTGACCACTTCGTTTTGGATAATATCCATTCGCAAACATTTCTTTCATTTTTTTATTCATCGGGACTCCCATCATATCATCTATTGAAAAAACCCTGGAAATACCAGGCTGCCACTCAACAAAACTGACAATTGAGTTAATAATTTTTTTCTTATCTAACTTGGCAGAATCAATTGCTGCAAAGTTTAAGTAGTACTGATAGTTGAAAGAACTAACGATTAAATTTTGTTTACCAAATTCAGTAAAAAGTTTTACATTAATTTCTTTTTTCAAATTTTCAGGATTAATACTTCCTGAAGGCAATTTATTTTCTGCCATAAATCCCGGAACATGCGCCACTCCATGATCTGCTGTTAAAAAAACGGTATATTGATCTTTTCCAACCTTGTTGTCAAAAAAATCTAAAAGGTCAGCAAGTTCTTTATCCAATCTTAAAAAATCATCTTCTTGTTCTATCGAGTTAGGACCAAAACCATGACCGATATAATCCGTAGATGAATAACTGATCGTTAAAAGATCTGTTTCTGCATCAGCACCTAATTGCTCACTTACTAAAGTTGCTTTTGCAAATTCGGTAGTTAAAGAATTTCCATACGGAGTGCTTAATACGATATTATAATTTGTGCCGGCATATTTTTTTAAGTCATACGGAAATCCTTTCCCTAAAGCGTGGTTTTCATATTTTTTATCGTCTGCGGT
>JANOFP010000241.1:0-16998 GCA_031413675.1 Bacteroidota bacterium | reverse complement strand
AACTGGACACCAAATCACAGGAATTAGCTACGAATCCCACTCCCGAAAAAGCAAAAGAAGTAGAAATTCAGCAATGGCAATATTTTTTCTTACCTCAGAATTTTCCACCCCCCTGTCTTTCAATTTATCCACAATCATTTCTACTTCTTTTGCTTTTTCGGGAGTGGGATTCGTAGCTAATTCCTGTGATTTGGTGTCCAGTTCTACACCGAGCTTATCAATTTTTATTTTTTGCAATGAGGGCCATACCAACATTAAAATGGATAGCCCGAAAAAGATCAGTAATTGTTTCAATCTTCTTTTCTGAATTACAAATACTACCAGAAGTACAAGAAGTACAATAAAAAATAAACTGCCAAATAGTAATACAATTACTTCGTACAGTTTTAATCCGTCGGTGATGCGATCGATGAAGCTCATATGAGTTGTTTTAAATTGTTTTGCCTTCTTTAATATATTCCTTCCTTATACCTTCCCACAAATCGTTTTTATAAATAATACTTTCGCCTCTATCGAGTGCCATCAGCGATGCATATTGCACTACATTAATAATAGAACCGCCAGCGAGTTCAAATTTTTCTGCTACCCATTCAAGATTTACATCGTTGGCCAATTCTGTTTTATTACTAAAGGATGTTTTCCATAATTGTAACCGCTCACTCATACGAGGCACTGGAAAATGAACAATAGATTGTAACCGGCGGCCAAATGCTTCATCTACATTGCCACGCATATTGGATGAAAGAATTACCAGCCCATTATAATCTTCGAGGCGCTGCAACAGATAAGCAATTTCCTGATTAGCATATTTATCATGTGCATCTGAAATACTGGTACGTTTTCCAAACAAGGCATCTGCTTCATCAAAAAATAAAATCCAGTTTTTATATTCGGCTTTTGCAAATACTTTTTCCAGATTTTTTTCTGTTTCGCCAACATATTTTGAAACAACCATAGAAAGATCCACACGATATACTTCAAGGTTAGCCAATTTGCCAAGCAAACCTGCGGTTAATGTTTTTCCGGTTCCCGGCGGGCCGTAAAACAATGCTTTATAACCCGGCTTTAGCCGCTTGTTCATACCCCATCCATTATGCAAGTGATGACCATGCTTTAACCAGATTTTTATTTCATTAAGTTGTTGATTCGTATAGGTATCCAAAACCAAATCATCCCAACACATATTGGTAACAACTTTTTTTGCAGGAAAATCCATACTGAAAAGGGGACTGCGAACTTTTCCTGCCGTAAATAAATCTACATACTCATCATTGAGCAATAGCTGTCCACACAGAAAAGGTTCGTGGCCCGTTACAGATGCGAGACTTATTATAGTATGTTTTTTAAAAACATGATCGGCTTCAAATATTTTATGACAACTAAAACGTAAAGACAAATTATTGCCTGCCAATAGAAACAAGGCTGTTTCACCCGAGGGTAAAAAGCCGGAAAATGAATTTGCTTTTACCTCACCTAGTTCTGCAGTTAAGTTTATATCATTCGCTGTGTTTTTAAAAATACTTCCAAGCAACTGCGGTGCAATATGTGGCAATAGGGTTAAGATGAGTACTAATCTTTCATGTCTGCCAAGCTGATAAAACCGGATAAACTCTGCATAAACAGAACTATCTTCTGAAAGATCCGGTGCTGGCAATTCATTGATATCTGTAATATCACAAGGTTGATGGGTGTATAATTGAATTCTTGCTTTAGCCAGTTTGGTAAACCAATCTATTTCATTTAACAATGACTGAGCATTATTAAATGATAAATTGCTACCCGTTTTATTTTTATCATTTACCATTCTACATATATTAAATAATTAAGCCAGGGTAATTTTACAATGCCAAGCCCCCAGGGCAAACGATCCAATAAAATATCGGTAGCATTTCGTTCGACCTGCAACAAATAATTTTCTTTATTAAAACTAAGTTTGGCTTTTCTTGAAATAAAACTTTCTCTTATAGCTTCAGCACTTGCGCCTTTGAGTGCTTCCCAATAATTAATTATAGTTTCTAATAATCTATTACATTCATCTTGATCTTTATTTGATAGTTCTATACTTACGGGTATATTATCTTCTGGTTGCAAGCCGCATAAAATTTTATTAAAAGCAAGATGATGCTCCTCAAGCTCTTCTTTACCATGGTGTAGAAAATTTAAAACTGCGATGGCCTTGTAAACAGAATTGTTTGATTTAAAACCCGCATTATCATTTAATAAATTTAATTCTTTGAAAAGCTCTCTTAAAAACGGGTGAAGCAGAATTAATCCGGCATTCTCAATATATATTCCTGTTTCATCTTTAAATAAATCACCCACGACAGTTTTGCTATTTTCTTTATTTGGCAAGAATGAATCAGTTTCTTTTTTAATCATTGTACTTTCATCCTCAAAATGAATTTCGTTTATTGATTTGTTTAATTCTCTCTGAGTAGTTTCATTCTTACTTTCTTCTGTCTTTTCATTGGAAATTTCCTCAATTGTTTTTTTTAATAAAGGGGAGAATGTGTTATTTTTTTTAAATTCTTTTTTAGAAATAATAATGCCAGGTGATTTTGCTTCTAAATCCTTAAGCGTTAAAAGAAATTCTTTTACATCAAATATATTTTTACCCAAAAGGTGATCGAACAAATACTGAATGAACACCTGGTGATATTCCTTTTTACTTAATTGAAAATATTTAGTCAATGATTCTGTACTATTATATCCCGATAAAAGAATACAATTTTGCCTTATCCCATTATCGCTTTCTAATGAAATTAAAGATTGAATCAGCAATTCTGCCGATAAATCATTGAACTGTTGCAGAACACGGGTTTTAATAACTTCTGACTTGTTATCGGAAACTGAATTCAACTTCCCTACTATTTTAATTAATAAACTTTCCAATGCAGGGTTTGAAAAAGTTGCAATTATCTCAGATGGCCTTTTATTTTTTTGTGAATACCACCAGGGATAAATCCCTTTTTCAAAAAAGTAAATTAATGCAGATTGATCATCTGCAACTTTTACAGAATTGTTACGGCCCCTACTTTCTGTTGTTTCTTTTTTTTCAAATGACTGATCAAATTGATTTTTATCTTTTAATACCCTGCTCAATTCATCTTTCATCAGCAATGGTAATTTTTCATTCAACTCAGATTGAGAACATTTGCCAAGATTTAGAAAAAGTTTATCAATATATAAATCACCCGATATTTTTCCGAATAGGGATTCATATACTGGGAGCAATTGGTACTGCAGTTTGTCATTTAACAGCTTCCTCAGCTCCAAAACCTGATGCTGATCTGATGTTTTGATTTTTAGCTTTTGCTTCCGTATAATAATATCTCCGCTCATTCAGCTTACTGAAATTTAATTTTTAAAAAAAAATCAACCTCTACCTGATAGGCCCACCCGGTCTTCCTGGTGAAACGGGTGACACCCTTCCAAAATCTGTTATGCGTGTATCCACTCTATTTAATTTAACATCCTGATCATTTACTTTTACTTGAATATCTGCTATTCTTGTATTGAGTGAGCCAAGCGTAGTAACATGATTATTCACTTTTCCATCCAATGCAGCAATTAAATTATTTACATTATTTACCTTAGAATCATTATTATTTATTTTTGAATCTACTGCTGTTACTCTTCCATTTAAATCAGCGAATTTCGAATCGGTAGTACCCAGCCTGCCTTCTATTCCATTTATAGAATCTTTCACTTCATTTAATTTTGTGTTATTTGAAATAATTGTGGCTTCTACTCCACTTACTTTTGTTGTCACTTCTCCAAGCTTTGTTATATTCCCGGAAAGCTGATTGTTGAATTCACCGAACTTCCCTTCATGAGTTACTAACTTTGTTTTTACTGAATCTATTTCTGTACCGATTGTAGTGAATTTACCTTCATGTTTATCTAACTTAGAAATTAAATCGCTGAACTTTGCATCAAAATCAATTCCAGCTACTGGAGAGCCTGGAGTTATGGTACCAGTAGGAAGTGTTCTTATTCCGGCAATTTTAAAATCAACACCGGTTAATTTTGTGTCGAGTCCTTCAAATTTATTTCCAAATCCATTCAGTTTTAAATCGAAACCGCCAATTCTATTATCAAAAAGGTCAATTTTTGTATTTACCAATGTCATTCTTTTATCTAATGCCTTCATGTATGGCGGCTCTATTTCAATAATTTTTGGATTTAACTTTGGTGGAATTTTTACAGTAGGGGGTAATGGAGTTGGTTTCGGTGGATTGGGCACAATGTCCTTATCAACATTTGCATACGGTAACATAAAGTCTGCAACTACTCTATCGTCCTGAGATGTATAAACCAAAACAAAAGTACCACCACGTAACACTCCACCAGCATGCTCAAGCCCTGGATTTAATTTTAAAAAATTGCTGAGTATCAGCGCCTCTTTCTTTTTCTTTATTTTTTGATCGGTCAGATCTGCAAACAGATCAGCCTTCCTTAGTATATCGGTATTAATAACAAAATCATGTGGGATGGCTGTATTAGAGAAAGCAAAATCTTTTGTGTGCCTTTTTATTTCTGTAGTTGCAGAAATAACCCGACCAACATCTGTCTTAAATTTTTCAACAGTTGCCGCTGTACTTTGTGTAACGGGCTTGTATTCCAAAACAGCTTTTTTTGCACTGTTAAAAGTGACAACAGAATCTTCAATATTGCTTTTTCGTTTTTTAAACAGTGTTACATCATCTGCCACAATAGTTGTTCGTATTTTTTCATCAAGACTTTCATTGATACCGTTATGCACCATTTCAACTTGCTCAAGATGATCAACAAATGCCTGACGAACAAAGTGCTCATACAAATGAAGCTCCGGAAAATACCAATCCCGTACCGGTACTTTCTCCACATCATCTTCAATTTGAACTGTTATAAGATTTATCGGAAGATTATTTTCATCAATTATATTATTTAACACCCGTTCTACTTCCTGATATTTAAAACCCAAATGTCCTTCAATCCGGTAAAATGAATAGGGCAACAAATTTTGCTGAAGCGGATCTTTTGTTAAACCATATTTTGCAGAAAAAAAATATTTAATTGAATTTTCCTTCCTTCTGATATTATCTTCAAAATTCCAATACGCATTTACCGGTAAGGAAGGGATAAAATTGTAATAAAATGGAATCGTTCTTTCTCCAAGATTTCGATCTTCAAAATGAGAAGGCAGAATGCGGATGCTATTTACATTTTGCAAGTCCGTAGATTCGGGTACTTTAAAATTCCGAATCATTGCATCGATCCTTTTGAAACAAAATATAGTACGCTCCGTCATTTCATCTTTATTATTCAAAACGGGTGACTCATAAAAAGAGTGCCTGTATTCTGTATCAATATTTACAGGATGAAATCTGCGAATAATTTCTCCAATATCAAAACGAATCGTTCGTCTAAGACTTAGTAATAGATGTGTAGGAATAACTGTCCCGGCAACGGCTGGTTGCAAAATGGGTCTTTTCACAGATGCCGTTTTTATCAAGCCCATCATGATATGCTTTGGAAATAATTCTACGGGGGGACAACAAATTGAATTGTCATTAAACAATGATTCTCTTAATTCATTATACGCATAACAAAGGTCTCGTGAATAGTCATATAAATATTCGATATAGACCGGGTTTATATTATCAAATTGTTTTTTCAATAATTCTTTCCATACAGCAACCGGATCGTTACTGCCAAGATCGTCTTCAACAATTGGCTTACAAACTTCATATGCTTTTTCCAGCGATTTGATCAGCGACTCCTTTACATTCAATGCTGAAATGAAAATACCTTTAAGGTCGTCATGCTTTTTTACGCTTTTTTTAAGCATTGCCCGGGGCATTTCTATGTCATCCAATGCGAAATAATTTTTGTTTTGCGTAGGTATGCTTTGCAATATTTCTGCTAACTGATCTTTATGAGCCAGTAATACTTTTAAATCTTTCACGCATTCAATTCCCCTATTATCACAATCTTCGCCGGTACATAAATCGGTATCACTATTATAATCTTCCTGATATAAAATTCCAATAAAATCTTTTAAGGGTGCACCCGCTTCGGTTGCAAATTGATCAATGTTTTTCCCTGCACTGCGTGAGCCTTCACTTTTTATCAATTGAAAAAGCGGAATTTGAACATTGCTATCGTTATGAAAATAATTATACTTTGAATTGCTGTCTTCAAATTTTACAAATTGATCAAATGTCTGATCAGATGTGAAATGCAAGAGATCTCCATCTGTGGTAATGGCGTTACCTGACGAAACCATAATTTTATTTTGATCCGTCACCCCGATCTCCAATCCGCAAATAATACCAACCCCAATACCCCGGGTACGGGTAAGCCGGCTTTGAATATCGAGATACCGAAAAAGATCATTTAACTGGTCGGCCGTTAATACCTGATTATTTTCAAACTCAGTATAACGGATATTTTCTCTTGCTTCTTTTAATAGTGCGTTGCTCATATATTATGATTTTTGTGTTCCTAAAGAATTTTTATTTAATATAAATAGTTGCCTTTCTTCTTCATCGCTGCATGTTTGCAGTTGTGATTCAGGATAAATACTTTTTATTTGTGTAAGAATTTCAATCAGGCGTTTAAGTATTTTGCTATCGGCATCTTCTTTTGCATTTGCTTTTACCAAAAGCCAATCCTTATATGCTTCTTCCAGTTCATGCAATTGTTCATTATTGGCCCAGCATATTTTTACCAGCAAATGAGCCGGCATTTCTTCCCGCAATACCCGTTCGGTATAATTTCTAAAATCCATATCCAAAAAACGATTCGAATACGCAGGCATCACAATACTTACACGGAATGAATAAGGGTCGGTATCATTGCAATCTGTACAATTGGCGTCCGTACAGATTGGCATAAATTCTTTTCTGTTCTTATCCAATAACAAAAGATGTTCTATTAAAAACATTCCTTCCTCACACCTATTTTGCAGTAATTCGATCAATCTTTTTTTATCGGCTTCTGCTGAAATCTTTGTTCCCTTTTGCCCTGTTGCAATCAATGCATTCAATTTATCCGTCAATTCAATCAAAAATTTTCCATCCGTAGTGTCTTTCACTATTTTAACTCCATCTCCTTTTGCAAATAAAGTAAGAGCAACACTTAATTCATACCATGCTTTTTCTTTATCTGTAAATTTTTCATTCCCTGTCAAAATTGTTTTTTCATTTTTTTTATCAATTACTTCAAATGAATATTGATTTGTTCCATCTGCCAATACTTCTTCTTTAATATTGCTATATAGATTAACCAATGACCTGCGGCCAATATTTTGAAAGCCGAGTAACCGCTGTACTCTTTTTTCAAAGCCACTAATATTTTCCTGTTCATCCCAAAGTTGAGCAGCTAATGAATAATTATAAGACAGGGCACGGTTGCTGCTATACTCAGGATAATTTTTCAAAAAATTTGTTTTTACTTCTAACATATTTTTATCTGTTGTCTGTTCCGGAAAAAGATTGAAGTAAATACTTACATACTCATAAAATGATTCGGAAAAACGACTCAATAAATGATCAATAAAACTATTTCTGCGTTTATAAAATTGAGGGCTCTCCTTTAGTTCCGCAGCATTCTGTACGGAAGTTCTGGAATTTTCCCAGGACGCAACTACATCAAGTGAGCCATCCGCTTTCAATATTTCGGTATAATTTTTAAAAAGAAAAGCCGGGTCTTTAAAATCTTTTACCAATTGAGTAAAATAAGTTTGTGTTTCTTCTTTAACAGAAAATAAATTTTTAACTGACGACAACTGTGAAAGATAGTTTGCAAGTACCTGATCAAATAGCAATAAATAACCCTGTAATTGCTTTGCTTGTTTTTGCCGTTCAACTAAAGCATCGGGCGGTAACCCCCAATGGCTGATACCATAAGTCTTTGGAAAATGATGCTGAATTGAATGGTATTTTTCGGGGCTGCGAAAGTTGCCTGTATCAAATTGAAGATCTTCTGAGCTACTGTTTTCATTTTGTTTCAAATATTCATTCATAAGTATATCATAGTGCGTTTTAATAGCCGTCCTGTTCAGTCTTACAGGAGTTCCATTTTTATACACTACAATATTTGATTCAAGAATATTAACTACGGGCTGAAAGCCATCTTTTACAGGTATCACCCATTTATTTTCCAGCTCTGTTGTTTGAAGAATGTCATTAAATATGATTTCGTGAATATTTATTATTTCCTTTTGCCCGAGCATTAACTGCATCAGATCACTCAGATGTATTTCCTTTTTTAATTCGGATGCTATAAGTTCTTTTTCTTTAATAAATCCTTTTGTTATAAATGGTCCTTCAAATATTTTATCGGTCGTATTATTTTCTTTTTTATCATTCAGCATTTTCTGCAATGAATAAAATTTAACTAATGGCGTAAGATGTAATTGAATATTAAAAAATGCTTTGGCCAGTGTTTGCGTTGCATCTGCATCAGGCTTCATTTCAATTTCGCAGCAAAGCCGGAATGCTTGCTGATCAGCTATTCTTATTTCATCAAAATCTTCGCATAGATTTCTATACTTTAGTAACCGTATTTTAATTTCATCAATTATGATTTGTTGTTGTTCACTTGTTTTTATGTCGATATCAAACTCAAGCAGAATATCATAATAGCCTTTTATATTAATGTGGACAGCAGTAGAACCTGCTGGCACATCTGTCACTAATTTTTTATTGGTCAGGTCAGCGACTAATTGTTTTGTTTTTTTACGAAGCCAAACATTTTTCACACCGACAATATCAATAATCAGTTTTCTATAATCATTAATTGTTAGGGCTTTGTTTGGTAAAATATTTTTGGCAGTAAAAAATTCATTAATAATGTCTGCCGCATTATCATTTTCTTTACGCATCAGATCGGGAATAGAAAATTGACTCCGGTAACTGAGATCGGTGATAGCATAGCATAATATTTCCAGTGAGGTGATACCCGGATCGTGAATATTATAATCTGTCCAGATAGCTGATGCTGTTTTTTCGATATGCTCAATACCGCGGCGACGCAATACTTCATAATCGAATGCAGCATCAGCAGGTTTACTGGTTGATATCATCATTAAATCATCCATTCTTCGATTGTTTTATATCATGTATTGTATGCGAAACCAAAATAGACGCCGGCCCTGATGCCTCTGCATAATGCTTAGTCAGTTGAAATGATTCACCACTATCCATACTTTGAAATAATTGCAAACCGGTTATATAATCCACATATTCCAGATCCTCAACTAATTTTACAATTTGCGATTCTGTTATTTTACCACCAAAGTGAATATCCGCCGCAGAACCATCTAACCAGGGAGATAAATAATTTTTCAATACACGATCCAGGGCAGTTGAATAATAATTAAACTCATATCCAACTTTCATTTTTACTTCTAACCTGATTTGTATTGGCTCATAACCCGGATTTACAATATGATGTGTGGCCCAATCGGTTGAATGTTTATTCAAAAAAATCAGTATTTCATCCAACGTGTTTTTATCAAGCCTGGGTTGAAATGGATTTACGGCATTTTGATTGGTGAGGTTGGGTATTACAACTATTAATGTATGCCCGGCCTGAGCAAAAGAAGTATCGGAAGCATGTGGAATACATTTTACTTTATATACTGATGGAAAGTGCTGAAGTAGTAGCCTTTCATAATCCCAAACGGATATTGCTCTTTCTTTATGCCGGAGTCTTTCGCTTACCCGTGTATAATAAGCCTGATCATTTTCCTGCATTTGACCACCAAAAGATGCATAAGGCTGCAATACGGATTTGATGGCACCGTTTTGTGTTTGCAGTTTTGAAATCGTACCGGCAGTTAATGGTTTTTGCAAATGAAGCGGATCATTTTCATAATCTTCAAATACTGCAATTGCCGCATTTGTTTTTACATCTATCAAATTGCAAACAGCATTCGCTTCTTTTGCAATTGAAATTTTTAACCAGAGCAGACCATCGGGCATTATTGTATTTACCGTTGTAGCTTCTCTTGGTATAATTATTTTTATAACCCCGCTGGTTAAAAAATCGTTGGTGGTATCAAAAATAAAATCTGTTGGTTTTATATTTTTCCAATAATTGTCGCACAGCACACTCCATTTTAAATCTACTTTTGATAAAAGCGGATCAGTACTTCCTTCGGCACATTGAAACAACATGCTTAGAGATTCGTTAGCAGATATACCAGACAATCCAATATAAAAATTTCCTTCGCTGTTATACTGCGGTAAAAGTTTTACAAAATTGCTAAAGAGTATTCCGGATTGTTTTCTTGTGTAAGCATGTTCACGCATTTGTCCGAATGGTCCAACCTGAAAAAATTCCAAATCCGTATCGGAATAATCTTTCAATGAATGATTGGTAAAAGATATTTCCCCGGTAGATGCATTGTAATCAAGTGTGAGACGTTGCATTTCTGGAGCGAAGGGTTCATTAATTGGATTATTATCCGATGAGAGTACTTGCTTAGTAAATACTTCACGATAACGACGAAATAGAAATCCACGATCTAATGCCAGGTGAAGAAACCCTTCTCTGAGTACAGCATTTGCTTCATGATGTCTATTCGTCAGGTATTTCATTTTTACTAACGATGCTGTTTTAAAAATATTTTCGAGCTGTGTAAATTTTCCGGATATGCTAAATTGTTTTGATTTATATGCTAACTCCTGACGGATAGTGGTACCACTTGACCGGAAAATAATATCAGAAAAATCTTCGGGTAAAACAAGGCGGTTTATGTTAACAGATCTGGCATCCTTTAAAAAACTGATATGCGTACTGAAATTGTCCTCATCCTTTTTTGTCGCATCATGCTTATCAAATAAATATTGTGTGTTATTTTTTTCTTTCCAGCCCGCAGCATCTTTAAATGTTGCATTAGCTGTAAAACGATGGTTATTGAATTCGTTATCAAAATATCCATTGTAATAATTACCCAGGCTTGCCTGAGGTATATTTTTCCACTCAATATTTAGCCGGAGTTTTGATAGCTGTTTTGAAAACACTTCTTCGCTGCCAATCCAGAAATTAGCACCATCCTCAGGCATAGGGCCAAAAGGCATAAAAGGTTTTTTTGAATTTAACGATCCAAAATCGTTTTCCAACTGCAAATTGCTCATCCCTTTTACTTGTACATTAATAGTTCCGCTTGCCAGGTTTGCTTTTTTAAAATCATTATAACCGATTTTAAGTTTATTGTTGAACAAAATTTTTAAAACTGGCTTATTCGTAATATAACCATTGCCATGTATTGCGGTATTATAAGCAACCAGAGCTGGTTCATCTGCAGCAAAAGAAAATTCGATTGTCAATTCAGCACTTTTATCAGATATCATTGTTAGAACCGGACTTACTGTTTTATGATCAGTCCACCCTTTTTCTGCAGTTACACTTATATTTAATAATCCGTGTATAGCATCTCCGCTCTTTACATTTGATATTTCGCCATTTAGTTTCAAATGCACAGAAATCTTTCTTTCTCCTTCCTTCATCAGCAATACATCACTAGCCAGGCAAAAACCAATATTGCTTAATGGAAGTGTATCGTTACCAAAAGCATTCCACTTCGGGTTATTTTTATCAAGCTCCCCTCCTAAGCCATCAGCAGAATTTGCAATAGATGCAAAATGCAAATGATTTTTATTTTGAGTATTAACCAGCAACGATTTCATTTGCTCTACTTTGCTATTGTTAACTATAATTTCGTGAGAAAGTTGATAAATCAATTCTTTTTTTAACCCGTCTTTACCCGCAGTTAGTTTTGTTTCATTTGCTTTCAGCAATACGGGTAAAGTATTTTTCTTTAATTCAAAAACGACGTGAACTTTGTCTGCAACCGGAGAATTTTTTTTCAATCCCAGCACTTCCTGATAATAAAAATCCAGATGTCTGCCCGTAATGGTATTCATCAGACGTTTAGGTTCTTTATACAATTCTAAAAAGCCAAGCAATAAAGAAATATGCGGTGGTAATGTGTTCTTGCTTTTAAATTCTTCAAGTTTAGACCATAGTGCTGTAAAATCTGTTTGATTATAGCTTAAAAGTTCCTGCCAATTACCTTCATCGGAAGTAAGTTTAATTGTTTGAGGATTCGATTGGTCGAAATATTTTATATCCTTAGAAATAGTAAAAATATATTCAAGCATGTCTTGGGTTGTACGGTTATCAACCGGAGCATTTTCGGGGTGCAACATAGCAGGCATACGTTGCGTTTGTGCCTGCCCATCACGGGTTAATGGAGAAATATTTTTTGTACCGCTGCTCATGCTGTTTTATTATGCGCTTCCGTTAAATAAAATGGATAAACCAGGTTATGTCTTGTATTCGTAATAATTATGCTGTAATCAATCGCTATATCCACTCTTCCTTCATAAATCATTACGGTGTCTAATTTTATACTTTCCAATTTTATACGGGGTTCAAATAAATCAATAGCCCGTTTCACTGTCAATTTCAGTTCGGTTGATACGGTTGCATTCATTGGTTCAAAAACAAACCGATCGAGATTGCAACCGTATAAGGGTTGTAAAAAACGTTCACCTATTTCTGTTGATAATAAAATTTCAAGACTCTTTTTGATATCCTCTTCTTCTGAGGTCATCAGCAATTCTTTTGTTGCTTTAAGAAATGTGGGAGGAAAACTCCAACCTCTTCCCAAAAATGAACGTTCTGTATTCTTATTAGTTGCCATTATTATTTTTTTAAATTATCCGCCAATTTGAACTGTTGGTTCTCCTACCGCACCAGCTGCCCCACACAAACATTTATCGCTTGTTCTTAAAGCAGGTTTGTTTCCAATCAGAACAGTAGCACTTCCCATAGGAAAGATGCTTACTTGCAAGTGTGGAGTACTGGCAGGTATAGAACAAATATGTGTATCTGTTGCAACTGCTGCAGGCATACTTCCAATTAATACAGTAGGTGTACCGGGACCCGCTACTACACCACCATGTGTTGTCTGATCACCTACTCTTAATGCACTTGCCATACTATTATTTTTTGCCTCACCCCATCCCCTCTCCTTACGGAGAGGGGCTTACACTCCGACAGGTTTAAGAGGGGGAATGGAAGGTTCTTAATTTATTTTAACCATTGCTCCTTTCATTTCCAGTATGCCACTACTTTCCAATTTTGCACTTGCACTTGCTTTCATTTCCAATGTTGTATCGGCTTCTGCTGCTAAAGACAATGCTCCGATTTTAAATTCGGTACCCGCTGTTATTTCAATAGCCGTTGCACTCATTATTTTTATTCCGCTATCATTCATTTCTATTTTATTACTGTTCATATCTTCCAGCACAATTCCTTTTTTATCGTCGCTGATGGTTATTTTATTTCCACCGGGAGTTTCAAATACAATTTCTTTTTTCTCATCATCAAAAATCATCAGCATTTTTTCACGGGAGGTATACCCTTTTTTATGATTATCGTTTGAAGGAGGTACTGGTGAAGGCAATGCAGAACTATTCAGCATACCGAGAATTACAGGTTGGCGCGGATCGTCATATAAAAAACCAATCAGTACTTCATCATTTATTTCGGGACGAAAAAACATTCCTCTTTCATTGCCTGCATCTGCTTGTGCAATGCGAGCCCATACTCCATCATCTTCAGCATTGATATAAGGAATTTTTACCCTTACTCTGAATTCGCCTTCCGGATCTTCATTATCGGTAATGATGCCGGTATGTAAACCAATTGCACCTGGTAATAAACCACCAGCCTTGGGCGCAGTAATTTGTGGCTCATTAAAAAACCAATCGATACTATGTCCGAATTGTGCTTGTGTTATCCAACCCTCTGATGAATTAAAATCCTGTCTTACTCCACTTATAAATGCTGTTCCATTAAACCGGTCACCTAGTCCATTTAACTCAAGCATATCACCTGGGTTAATGGTTGCAATGCCTTCAAATTTTACCCGACCTCTTATTCTTGCCATCCTGCTTTTTAATAATTGTGCATCTGCCCACATTTTTATTTCATCGGTTGCTAATGCACCTGCATGATTCAAAATAAATTCCTCCTGGGCTATCGTATCAGATAAGGTTGTTCCGCTAATATTTCCAAAAGAAGAAACAGTGGGTTCAATTGCATCTTGCTCGGCAATTGTTTGAGTTGCCATATCCCATGTTTTTGACTTCACAGCTTTGTATTGAATCCGGCTGTCCATTTCTGCATCCAATTCCAAAATAGTAGCGCCATATAAAAGCGAAAGAGATGCTGTCGCAGAAAAATCAGGTGCTTTAATTCTTATTTTATCATCGTTGGTTAAAACAAGTTTGCCGGCAACTTCGGCACGGCTTACCGCAAAATCCCAATCGGTACAGTTATATTGAACCATTTCGGCATGAGAAACGGTTGTGCTTTCAATATCTAAATCACTTGTTGCTAACCCACTTGCTTGTAATGCTTCTGAAATAATTGCATCATCCGTCATATCATGCCAGCAATTACTCCGGCGGGTTACGGTTGCTTTTACTGCTTTGTGTTTACATTCTATAATTAGTTGCGAGGCTTTGTTATTTCGAATAGAAATGGATTGCTTGGTAATAATGCCCTTGAAAATGTTAATCTGATCATTCACATCACCCGCCATTATTTCCAATTCATTTCCGGGAATAAAAAGTTCCTGGTTGCTTAATTCAAAATCACCTGAGGCTGCATCGCCATCCAACAAAACAATTTTTGCAAATGAAATTCGGTTTACAATCTTACTTACATGCACAGAAAGCATCTCCACCGTGCGGGGAATTTCTTCGCCGCCGATTTTAATTCTAAACTCGGCAACAGATTCAACGGTTGGTATCATTCTTTCTTCAGGCATTCTGTTTTTTTGCTTTTACGTTTTTATCAAATGGAGGAAAAAATATTTTTGTTCCCGGTTGAATATTTCTAAAATCATTTAACCCATTGGCTTTTGCTACTTCCATATAATGTTTGTAATCGCCATAAATAGCAAAAGCCATGGCAGGCAAACTGTCGCCTTCTTTTACTACACGTACATGTGTAAGGTCCGGCGATTGTGCTTTGGCAGCAGAGTCTCGCTGCTTTGCAGAAATAGCTTCAACAAAAGTGGCATTGATGATAGCTCTTAAAGGTGTGCCATCCTGATTAAACATTTTATAGTTAATAGAAACAGATTTCAAACATCCATGAAATATTTCCGGATCGAAACGAAGTAAATGAAGTTTTCCCCAATAAATTTCCACATACGTAGGGCGATGAATAGTTGAATCGTATCCACAAGCATTATAAAATTCAGTAATCTTTGCAGCTACTGATATTTCCTCACCTGTTGCGCTTTTTAAACCCCCGGAAGCTTTTGTACCATCAATATAAAATTTAAGTGCAAGTTCCATTGGGGTGGCACTTAAAAATTTTCCTTCATTACCTGTTTGCCCTATGGTTGATGTATGATCAATATTCGTGTTATAATTTACCGTAAATTCTTCTGGATTAATAAATGCTTTAAATATTTTGGGTGGGGCTCCGCTATGATCAATCTTCTGATATCCTTTGATCTCCACTTTTAGTAATTCCCCACTATTTAAAAAATCAAACATCAGCGTTCATTTTTTTGATTAATAATTTCCATTACTTTTTCTACACACTCTTTTATTATTTCATCCTTACTTCCGCTGTTTACAGTTGTAGATAAACTTCCAGTACCTGAAGCATCAGGTGTTACCTCAATATTTATTTCTATTTCATTTATTACAATTGCCATACTTTATTTTTTTTAAAATCCGACGGATGCAGAAACAGAAATATTGCCTCCCAATAAATCACCAAGACCGATTTGCTGAAAATGCTGATATGCCAGTTCTATTGTTTCAATGACAACAGTATTTTGTTCTGCGTCGAAATCAGTTACACTCCATTTTACAGGATATGCATTAAATACCTGCCATACCGCTACGGGTAAATGCAAATCATTTAATAAAGTAATAATGACATTGGCTGGTTCAAACTGAAATTTTTCAACCGCATTTCGAACCCAGTTGATCATTAATGATCCCATAAACATTCCTCTTTTTAAAACCAGCTTTCCATAGGTGGGCACACCCGGCATTTGATGTTTAAATCTGTTTTCACCACCTTCAGTTATTGCTTCAGTTGATATATCCACACTTAGTCCGCTTACACTTTGGAAACGAAAATCCTGGGGTGTTTGCGGAAACAATTCAATAACCACAGCAAAGTGGAAACCAACCGGCGGATATTTAAATAGATCTAACAGGCTCATGAAAATAGTTTCAGTGTTTTAAAAAGAAGTAATTCTGCCCCCAGCTTAATAAAAAACCTGGGGATTGATTTACAAAGAAATTTTTTTCTGAAAAAGATTAACCGTTTTCAATGGTTAATCCTTCATGTGCCAGGTCGAGTTGTTCAATTGCCACTTCGCTGCCATCTGCTTTTAAATCGGTGCTTTGAACTTTTAATGGAAAAGCATTGTGCACTTTCCATACCACTACCGGTTCATGTTTTTCGTTAAGCAAACTGATGGTAAGGTCACGCCTGTCAACCGTATTTAGAGAAATTGTGTTGAGCCAATTGTAAAATTCATTATCGCCTTTAAATACACCACGTTTGAGGGTAATATTGCTAAACTCTCTCATGCCAGGCATTTTTATTTTACTGAATTCCGGAGAAATTCCATCCCGGTATTCAATTACTTTGTTTTCAATATTAAGACCGCTAACTTCTGAAAACCCAATATTCGTTCCGCCCCACTCCACCCGGAAATGAAATTTAGGTATGGGATAATTTGCCATGATTTTTTAGTTTTAAATTTTTAATGATTAAAGACATGTACTGAAGTATAATTGCAACTAATACAATTTTGTTTAAAAAAAATTAAGACTCCTGCAATTTGTGAGAAAACTTAAGGATGATAAATTCTGCCGGACGAACAACTGCCATTCCTATTTCCACATTCAATCTTCCTTCGAGTATGTCGAGGGCTGTCATGGTTACACCCAA
>JANOFP010000240.1:0-15835 GCA_031413675.1 Bacteroidota bacterium | reverse complement strand
AGTGATGACTGGTTTTTTTGGTGAGTATATTATTGTAAATGGCGCATACAATCCTTACAAAGCTGTAAAAGCAGGATGGAACCGTTTACGCATTATCAATGGCTCTAATGCCAGGGTGTATAACCTGGCCTTCAGTAATCAACAGGATTTTGTTGTGATAGGTTCTGATGCAGGATTATTAACAACACCTGAAATGGTAAAAAATATTTTACTCTCACCCGGCGAAAGAATTGATATGCTGGTGGACTTTACCAACGAAGCAAACAAAGAAATTTTTCTTCAAAGCGAACTGTTTAATGGCGGGGGCGTACAGGGAAAAGAAGCATTTAAAATAATAAAGTTTAAAGCAGGCGATAAAACAAACGAAACATTCAGCATGCCAACTACTTTATCTGTAATTGAAAAAATTAATCCATCGACTGCAACAAAAACAAGAACATTTGACATTAGCAATGCATCCATGAGTGGCGGACATGGTATGGATATGAAAATGGATAAAAAAGACACGGCTGCGGAAAATGGTATGGGTAATATGAAGATGGGAATGCATACTATCAATGGTATTTCTTACAATGCAGCTGTTATGAATGAAACGGTTACTGCAGGTGCAACAGAAATATGGGAGTTTGATAATGGTAAAGGAGATGAAATACATCCTATGCATTTTCATGGCAATCATTTTCAAATTTTGGAAAGAACAGGCGGCAGGGGAAAATTAATTGCTACTGAAAAAGGATGGAAAGATACCGTGCTGCTGATGCCTGGAGAAAAAGTAAAAGTGATAACCAGCTTCTCACAATTTAAAGGAAAATATGTTTTGCATTGCCACAACCTTGAGCATGAGGATAGTGGCATGATGCTGAATTTTGAAATTGTATAAAATCAAAACTATGGAACATAATCAGCAAACAGGTACTATTTACACCTGCCCCATGCACCCTGAAATAGTGCAGGACAAACCCGGCAATTGTCCTAAATGCGGCATGAATTTAATCCCTGTAAAAGAGGAAACTGAAAAAAAAAATTTAACTAGGGCCCAGGAATCCAATCCGCATATGGGTCATGCAGGTCATAATCATCATGCTATGATGATTGCCGATTTTAAAAAACGATTTTATGTGGTGTTGATATTGACTATTCCAATCATGCTGTTATCAGAAATGATTCAGCACTGGTTAAATCTTCATATCAGTTTCGCCGGCTCAAAATATGTATTGCTCACATTATCTTCTGTTGTTTTCTTTTATGGCGGCTGGCCTTTTTTAAAAGGATTAGTAGAAGAAACAAAAGCAAAAAATCCGGGCATGATGTTCCTGATTGGTTTTGCAATTACTGTAGCTTATATATATAGTGTTGCTATTGTGTTTGGTTTGCAGGGAATGGATTTTTTCTGGGAGTTGACAACACTAATCGGGATAATGTTATTAGGTCATTGGATAGAAATGAAATCCATTGCCGGTGCATCAAGAGAATTGGAGTTACTGGTACAACTCATGCCGGATAATGCACACTTAGTACAGGGCGAACAGGTAACAGATGTAAAAACAGAAACCCTCAAAGAGAAAGATATCATACTTATTAAACCGGGAGAAAAAGTTGCAGCTGATGGTATTATATCAGAAGGTGAAAGTTATCTGAATGAATCCATGCTCACCGGTGAATCAAAACCAGTGGAAAAGAAAACAGGAGATAAAGTAATAGCAGGTGCTATTAATGGAAATGGTTCCATTAAAGTTACTGTATCACACGGGGCAAAAGATTCTTATCTCTCACAGGTAATAAAACTGGTTGATGATGCTCAGAAATCAAAATCAAAAACACAGTTGCTGGCTGATACCGCAGCAAGATGGTTAACTATTATTGCATTGCTTGCTGGTATTTCCACATTTTTATATTGGTATTTAACTGGACAGTCTCTGGCATTTGCCATGGAAAGAATGGTAACAGTAATTGTAATTTGTTGTCCTCATGCTTTGGGTTTGGCAGTTCCATTGGTTGTTGCAAAATCTACTGCACTGTCTGCAAAAAACGGGTTACTAATTAAGAACAGGACTGCATTTGAAAATTCAAGAAAAATTACTACAATTGTTTTTGACAAAACAGGAACTTTGACTGTTGGTAAATTTGAAGTATCAAAAATAGTTCCTCTATCCTTTGGAGAGGGGTCAGGGGTGAGGTTAAATGAAAATGAAATTATCCGTTTAGCATCTGCGTTGGAACAAAAATCAGAACATCCTATTGCAACAGGTATCTTGCAAAAAGTAAAAGACCTTTCTATCGCTATTCCGGCTATAGAAAATTTTAATGCCATCACTGGCAAAGGTGTTGAAGCAACGGTAGAAGGTAAAAAAATATTAGTAGTTAGTCCGGGCTATTTAAAAGAAAATAATATTACTGTTCCCGATGCTTTCACCGCCAATGATAGGGAAACGGTTGTATTCGTAATTATAAATAATCAATTAGCAGGTTACATTGCTTTGTCAGATGAAATACGATCTGAATCAGCAGAAGCCATACAGACGTTGAAACAAAACAATATCAAATCAATATTACTAACAGGTGACAATAGTAAGGTAGCAGCAAGTGTAAGCAAAACATTAGGCATGGATAGTTTCTTTGCTGAGGTATTACCCCATCAGAAATTAGAAAAAATAAAAGAACTTCAAAATAAAGGCGAATTTGTTGCCATGACTGGTGATGGAGTAAACGATGCGCCTGCATTGGCAATTGCTGATGTTGGCATTGCCGTTGGCAGTGGTAGCGATATAGCTGCGGAGACAGCGGGAATAGTTTTAGTAAACAGTAATCCTAAAGATATTGTAAGTTTAATTTTATTTGGTAAAGCCACTTACCGGAAAATGATTCAGAATTTAATTTGGGCCACGGGATATAATGTAATAGCATTGCCATTGGCTGCAGGAGTATTATTTAAGCAGGGAATTTTATTAAGCCCCGCCGCCGGAGCTGTATTAATGACTATAAGCACCGTAGTGGTTGCTATCAATGCCCAGTTACTGAAAAAGAAATTATAAAAGTCTATTCAATTTATCTCAAATAAAATCTTATGCGCTGTTTGCTTTACCCGGTTTTATTAATTTTAGCGGTTTTTTTTTCATGTAATGATGAAAAAGTTACTGCACCAGCAGTATCAGATGCAGCCGGATTAAATATTTCCATGATAAAGATAACCGGGTTAAATGGTCAACCTGTCAACATGGATTTATACAAAGGGAAAACTCTTTTTGTAAATTTCTGGGCTACCTGGTGCAAGCCATGCCTGGAAGAAATGCCGTCAATTCAAAAAGCAATGGATGTATTGAAAAATGAAAACATTGAATTTTTATTTGCTTCAGATGAATCTGTTGAGCAAATTGAGAATTTCAAAAAAAAATATATGTATAACTTTAATTTTGTCAGGGCTGAAAACATGGCTGAATTAAATATTATGGCTTTACCAACCACTTTTATATTCAATCCTGGTGGCAAACTTGTCTTCAATGAAATGGGTTATCGCCAATGGGATGACAAAGAAAATACAGACATGATTATAAATAAATCCAGATAAAAATGAACAGACTGTTTTATGTAATGATTTCTGTAATCGCAATATCTGCCTGTACTAATAATGCCAGGAATAAAAATATGGCAGAATTAAAACAACTTTCCTCACCAGCAAAAGATTCCTGTGCTGAACCGTATCTTTTTACTGATAAAAACGGGTTAGTTTATTTGTCATGGATAGAAAAGAAAGGAAAAATAAGTTCACTTAAATTTTCAACTCTTTCAAACGATAAATGGTCAGGGCCGGTGACTATTGCCTCAGGCAATAACTGGTTTGTAAACTGGGCGGATTATCCTGTAATTGCAAGCGATGGTAATAAGAATTTACTTTCCCATTATTTGGAGAAAAGCGATACAGCAAAATTTACGTACGATGTAAAACTGGTTTCATCCAATGACAGCGGTATTACATGGAGTAGCCCAAAGACTTTACACGATGACGGCAAAAAAGCAGAGCATGGTTTTGTATCTATTATTCCATACAATGATCAGTTTTTTGTTTGCTGGCTGGATGGAAGAAAAACGGCAAGCGAAGAAAATGGTGGTCATGATAGCCATCATGGCGAAATGACCCTGCGTGCAGCATTGATAAATAATAGCGGAAATAAAATAAATGAATGGGAGTTGGATGGAAAAGTTTGTGATTGTTGCCAGACAAGTGCCGCTATTACATCTGATGGACCGGTAGTTGTTTATCGTGATCGTTCAGATAATGAAATCAGGGATATGTCAATTGTTCGTTATGTGAATGGTGAATGGACTATGCCAAAAACAATTCATGCAGACAACTGGCAGATTAAAGCCTGCCCTGTAAATGGTCCGAGAGTGTCAGCTATCGGAAATGATCTTGCCATTGCATGGTTTTCGATGAAGGATAAAAAGGGAGAAGTAAAATTAGTTTTCTCAAAAGATGGCGGAGAATCATTCAGCAAAACCATTCGCATAGATGAAGACAAAAGCACCGGAAGAGTAGGAGTGGTAATGCTCAGTTCAGGTACGGCTATGGTGAGTTGGATGGAAGGATCATCTATTAAGGCATTAAAAGTTCACGCAGACGGTACAAAAGAAAATTCAATGATGGTTGCATCTTCATCCGGCAAAAGATCAAGTGGTTTTCCGCAAATGACAAAATCAGGGAACAAAATATTTTTTGCATGGACCGATGATAAGGAGAAAACTATCAGAACGGCAATTGTTGATTTGGAAAAATAATTCTTACGCTGGCTGCACCATGATATTCCTTGCTGCTTTCTCACTTAGCTGAACTGTTTTTTTCAACACCTCAACAGAAAATGAACCATCATATTCATGTTTTTCCACCAGTTTAAGTTTTATGCCGGGCATAATATTCAGCTTGCCTAAAAATTGAAGAAATGGATCGCCGGTATCAGCAAGATTGGTTACCATATATTTTTTTCCTGCGGCACATGCAGTCAGGGGAATGGATAATTTATTTTTAATTTTCCCATTTTTATCTGGTATCGGATCGCCATGCGGATCAAAAGAAGGATTACCAAGATAACTATCCAGCCGATCAACCAAATCTGTAGATTCAATGTGTTCTAATTGTTCAGCCAGTTCATGTACTTCATTCCATTTATAATTCATTTTTTCAACTAAGAAAACTTCCCATAAGCGATGCTTTCGGATTGTAAGCAGTGCTTTCTTTTTACCCTTTTCAGTAAGATGGATGGATTTGTCAGGAACCAACTGAACCATTTTCCGGTCAGATAATTTACGAACCATCTCGAGTACGGTAGCCGGGTTCAATCCCAGGGCTTTTGACAAAGCAGTGTTATTCACTTTGATATCCTGCCTGCTGAGCAGTTTAAAAAGTGTTTTCAGGTAATTTTCTTCTGAATGGTGCGAGAAATGTGCCATGTGGCAAAAGTATATAAGGATTACCAGAAATAAAAAATTTGGTACACCAAATAAATTTATTTGGGAATACCTGTTATATTTGCTCTTTACAGATTCAAAATGAAAAATAAACTAAAGATAATTGTAGCGATAGGTTTCGTTGTACTGGCAGCAGTTAGTTGTCAGAAGTTTTTGCCTGCGGCACCGGCAGATGATGAATTACTCGATGGCCCGGTCGAAGGATTGACAAGTGAACAAAATGCTATTTTTTTAAGAGGGGATATTGCATTTAATGACGAAGTGTTTACAACTCAAACAGGGCTGGGGCCATTATTCGTTGCCACTTCCTGCGGCAGTTGCCATGCTGGCGATGGGAAAGGACATCCGTTTACGGCTCTTACACGTTTTGGTCAAACAAATGCAAGCGGTAATCAATTTTTAAACCAGGGCGGACCTCAATTACAACACAGGGCTATTCCGGGATTTATGCCTGAGCAAATACCAGCAGGAGCAACATTTTCTAAGTTTATGCCGCCTGCAAATACAGGACTTGGTTTTCTTGAAGCTGTATCAGACGCAACAATTCTTGCTTTAGCTGATGAGAACGATGTGAACGCCGATGGAATTTCGGGCAGGCCTAACTGGATTAATAAACCTTTCTATGTAGTTCTTCGTCTCGGTTCGGTGGAGCAAAATGGAAAATATATCGGGAGGTTTGGAAAAAAGGCTGGCGTATTTGATTTATTGCAGCAAACTGCCGGAGCATATAACCAGGATATTGGTATCAGTTCCACCTTTGAATCCTTTGATACATATACAGGTTTACAGATCGATCCTGAAATATCAACTCAAACAATAAATGATGTTGTGTTTTACCTGCAAACATTAAAGGCACCGATACAACGTAATCAAAATGATCCTGAAGTGCAAAACGGGAAACAGGTATTTATTAATAGTGGCTGCGCAAAATGTCATACACCACAATTGCAAACAGACAACTCATCAATAGCAGCATTAAGCAACAAAACATTTTTCCCTTACACGGATCTTTTATTGCATGATATGGGGCAAGGGTTAAACGATGGGTATACCGAAGGAACTGCCACTGCTGCTGAATGGAGAACACCGCCCCTCTGGGGTATTGGTTTATCTAAAAACTCACAGGGGGGGCAGTATTTTTTATTGCATGATGGCAGGGCTAAATCGATTGAAGAAGCTATTCTTTTACATGGTGGTGAAGCAATACAAAGTAAAAATAATTTTCAGTTGCTTACAGCAGAACAAAAAATACAGTTGATAAAATTCCTGGAATCATTATAATGGACAGAAGAAAATTTATTAAAAACAGTTGTGCAGCTTGTTTGTCGGTAACGGTTCTGGGGAATGCAATTTCATCATGCAGCCCCACCCGTTATACCAGCGGCACATTGGGAAAGGACGGTTTGTTTGTAGATACCAGTCAGTTTGTAAATAAACAAAAAGAGAATGGTGCATTTTATCCGTATATAATTGTCCGGAATGATGCTTTGCAATATCCAATCTGTATATACCGGTTTAATGATACTGAGTATTCAGCATTATGGATGCGGTGTACACACCAGGGAACAGAACTGCAAGTCTCAGGTGATTATTTACAATGCACTGCACATGGAAGCGAGTTTAATAAAACTGGAACAGTGAAAACAGGGCCCGCAGATAAAAACCTCCGGAGTTTTCCGGTAACAATTAACAACAATCAACTTTTTATTGACCTGAGAGCTATATGAAAAAAAAATATTTACTTCTGCTTTTATTAATTGTACTGGCTAAATCTGCAATGTCGCAGATCGACCCTGCATTATTAAGACGTGTTCAAAAGGATACAGCAAACATACAAATGAATATGGATGCGGTTTACAACCGCCCTTTTTTGCAGGTTGGTAAATTGCCCGTGGCATTGGGTGGTTATGCTGAAGCAAACTATCAGTATTTGCAACAAGATGGAATAAGCGAAGGGCACCAGTTTCAAATGCGGCGAATGACATTATTTGTTTCTTCTTCAATTTCTAACAGGATAAAATTTTTAAGTGAGATAGAATTTGAAGATGGTACCAAAGAAATCAATATTGAATTTGCTTCAGTGGATTTTGAATTTAATCCATTATTAAATCTGCGTGGTGGTGTGGTGATGAATCCCATTGGTGCTTTTAATCAGAATCATGACGGGCCTAAATGGGAATTTGTTGACCGCCCAATTTCTGCCACTCAAATGCTACCTGCAACTTTCAGCAATGTTGGTTTTGGTTTGTATGGGAAAAAGTACAAAAAAAATTGGGTGGTGGCTTACGAAGCATATTTAACCAATGGATTTAATGATCAGATTATTGCTAACTCTGAGAATAAAACTTTTTTGCCCGCTACCAAAGAAGACCCCAATCGTTTCGAAGAAAGTTTTAATGGTAGTCCTATGCTAACAGCGAAATTTGCATTACGAAATAACACGATTGGGGAGTTGGGAATATCCTATATGGGTGGAGTGTATAATAAATATGAAGAAGATGGGTTAGTACTTGATGAAAAACGAAGAGCAAATGTTTTTGCTCTGGATTTTAATACTACAATTTCAAAAACAAAAACATTTATCAATACAGAATGGGCTTGGGTAAATGTGAATGTGCCGGATACTTACACCGAACAGTTTGGCGAAAAACAACAGGGAGGGTTTATTGATTTTGTTCAACCTGTTTTTTCTAAATCAGTTTTGGGTTTTGAAAAATCAGTAATTAATGCAGCGCTTCGTTTGGAGTATGTGGACTGGAACAAAGGGAAATTTAAATCAACCGGCAACAAAATCAGAGATGATATTTTTTCTATTGTACCAGCCATCAGCTGGCGGCCCACTGCCCAAACTGTACTACGATTCAATTACCGGTATAACTGGCAGAAAGATATTCTGGGTAATCCGCCATCGAAACTCGCAGGTTTTCAATTCGGATTTGCAACTTATTTCTAAAAACTATTTACCAATTCTTCTTCCAAGCAACAATTTAAAAATTCTTTGATTAGAGTTTTTAGTAAGTCCAAAAAGAAAACCTCCCTGGATTTCCCACATTGGGTGAATATATAAATCAAGTATCGGCCCTAGCAGGTGTTCCTGTAATTTAACTGGAAGTATATCATCAAAACTTCCAAGTCCGCCATAATATTCAAAACCAATTCCTGTTTTTTGTTTGATGGTATAAACTGTTTTGAACTGCGGCGCAATCCCCGCACCTTTATTATCGCCACTTACAACAAAATCAATATTGGGGTTAAAAGCAAAATACCAGTTCTTAATTGTTTTATCAATGATGGGCCTTACTTCTCCCTGCCATTGAAATTTTGTGGTATCATCCGGACGAAAAAAACCAAACTCCATTGATAGGCTTGCACCAACAGACCATTTCCATTCTTGTGGTACTGTTACTCTTGGCCTGATTTGATTTCCCAAATATTGATAACCACCACCAGGTGCTATACCAGCAAAAGTATAAAAACCTATTTCAAAATTTTTTCCAAAGCCATGTGTTATTTCAAGTGTAGTATTATACCATTTTGCTTCTTTTGGATTAGTGAGGTATTTACTACCCTTAAAAGTATAATTGTTATGCATCTCAAATATTGTCCATTTATGCTGGATAGTTGGTGATGCGTAAACCTGTATTTCATTATCAGCCTGTGCGTTTGCGTAAACAATATATATGAATGCAAAAGCAGTTGAAATCAATTTGTACATAAAGTAGTTAGCTTTTATAATCTTCTCTTACAGGATTAAATACATCAATCACTTTACAATCAACCGGGGCGTTTGCAGAATGCGGAGTGTTTGATGGGATGATATGAAACATACCGGTAGTTAATGGGCAGGGCACGCCGCCAATAATCATATCTAACTGTCCTTCGAGTATATAAGTTATTTGCTCATGCACATGATGATGTTCTGGCAATACAGCCCCCTTTTTTATTTCAATGTACCCGAATGTTAAACTTTTACCATGTGCATAGTGGCCGGTGATGCCGGGAACAATTTCTTTGGGTTTGATATTTTTTATTTTATCCATAACTTATCATGGGGTTAATTCTGCAATTTGATTAATCTTTAATCTGGCTTTATCGTTTTTGTTTTTTAATACAAAAGCAAATAAATCAAGCCTGATATCTCCATCATTATTAAACGTTCTTGGACTGTCACACCATTTCTCGATCTTAACCTCGCCAATTGCAGATTCATCTGAAAGTTGCCATTCAAGTTTTGTGTTTAAAAGCCTGGCAAATACGCAGACTTTAGTAGTTTCTTCCATCTCAAAAATGTCTTCAATTTCAAATTCTATATTCATACATAATTATTTTTCAAACAAACAAAAACTTCCTCCCACCCACTCTTTGTTCATATTATATCTCACGCCAATCATTTTTCCTTTGCTCAGTCGTGCAAGATTATTGGCAGCTACCGGTCTTGCTTCTCCATCCTTCCAGAAATAAAAAATTCTAATTTCTGCTTTAGCTGGGATATCTGGAGTTTCAATTATATCAGCATATTTTACTTTGCGCTGCAGTATCCAGTTCTCCGGATCTTTTACTGCATCAATATCTTTTTGTGTTATATCTATGACTACGCCCTGCCCCGCAAAAGAAAACAATGGTTTTAATACATAGTTTTCCAAGTCGGTTGGTATTTGTGTTACTTCATTCAGGAAATATGTTTTGGGGACATACGGGTGATGAATAAATGGAATAGTGTATTTACTTATTTTATAAAACCAGTTGGGATGTGGTACCCAATCAACGTCTAACGCTTCAAACAAAAGTTGACCTTTTTCCTGCACCTCGGGTGATTGCTGCTGAAGATCATCAAAGATGATACGATTGTAAATTCTTTTTACCTGTGTTTTCTTTCCGTCGTTAAAATAAAAAAGTTTCTTTCCATCTTTTATCAGTTCAGTAAGGCATACAGGTTTTATGCCGAGGTAATCTTCCGTACAATAAAAATCAACTCTCGTTTTTTGCTGATGCGGAAATATTTCAAGCAATATTACATTTTCAGGGTTTTCATTTCCAACAATGATTTCTTTAAGCAATTGCAGGTAAGATTCTTTATCATAGTTTTCCAGGTAACTGCTGAAATTGTCGGGCACAGGAAAATGTTTTTTATATATATCATCCAGCAATACTTCGTATGCAAACAGGGTGGGGAAGCCCTGCATTTCGATAAGCTGTGGTTCGTATTCACCAGCTTCGTTGATGCAAATTCCAAAATCAAATGCAATAAAATGTGAATGCTGATTTTCTCCCGGTACATGAATGTTTTTGGGAATTGCATTTTTTGTCAGTTCATTAAAACCCGCATCGGTTATTACATCTACGATGCTTTCACATGCATCCAGCATTTTTTTCGTAAAATCTTTAGGAACAAATACGGGTGTTTCTGCAACCCGGAATTCAAGTGAACCCGGATGAATGCTGTTCAATTCTTTTAAAAAGGCCTCATATTTTTCTTTGGTAAAACTGCTGTTGTATTTACTGCGAATAGATGGAATCATGTGTATATAAATAAAAAAGGAAGTTAGTGAATGAAATGTTTGCAGCCAAATACTGAACAGGATTGCCGGGCATAAAACTGTTCGGCACACCTTCGTCGAAATAGCTTGGTAAGGGCTTTCGCTAAAGACGATGAAAACAGCGATGCAGCAGGTTATAAAATAAAAAAAACTCCAGCTATGAAACCGGAGTTTTGTATAAAAATAAATTTCTGAATTAATAAATATAATTCAGCGCAGTTTTATCATTGTTAGTGAAAGGACGGTTGACTCCACTGCCGATACAGGAAAGCATCCAGGAATTTGCATCTGGACCGGTTGGTGTACCGGGAATCCAAACGGCTCCAACACCAGCTGAACCTTCATTATATGCTGCACCACCGCAACTATAGGAACGATTCATATAATCCGTATGACGCATTCCAATGCAATGGCCCATTTCATGTGCAATGATGGATGCCATATAGTTTACATTGGTTCCGCTGTTATACCAATACGTATTCATATTGATTGTGCCATACGGCCTGCCGCCTTTCGGAAAACCCGCACTTCCCAATGTATTACTCACCTCGTAAAAAGTTACAATATCAATATCAGCATTCCCGCTGATTAATGTAAAATTCAATTGCAGGTTTTCTGCATTATAACGGTTGATAGCTTCAGCTACTGCTGCCGGAAACGGCGCCGCAGTTGTATTTACAGATACAGTAATAGTTCTGGGTAAGCCGGTAACTAATCGGGTAGTTCGGTAATGCTCTTCATTTGCAACTATCAATTCCGGAGAGTTTTCGGTTGATCTTAAATCTTCATTGGTAAGAATAATATCTCCTTCAACCAGATATCCTTCATTAATTTTTTTTACTCCAGCCGTATTAAATCCTTGTGCTTTAATCTGTGCAATCGTTTCCGCAGATACTTCATCCTGGATGACTTTTGAATTTTTCTGACAAGCAGAAAATAAAACAGAGCCGGTTAATACAATTGCGAATAAACGAGTCATGTTAAGTTTCATGTGTTGAGTGATTTAGGGATTAAGAAAAATAGAAAATAATTTTGAAGCCAAAAAGGTAGAAAGTTTTTTTGGGATACTTCTTTTTATTGGATGAAAATTTATGCACAAGCTTAAAATAGTTATCAATATTTCTATTATTTGGTAGTTCTACTATTAATTGAGGATTGAGAGTGGACCAAAGCCTTAATTCAATATTTTTGAAACCTAAACAATCGCAATATCTGAAGACCCTGGTAAAACACAAAAGTTGTAATGAATTTCAAATTTCCTTTAGTAGCCTTTTTAGTATTCTGTTCATCAACAGTACTTGGTCAGCAACAATTAAAATACTCTCCTTTATTAAATGATCAACTGAGAAAAATAGCTGCTAAACAAGAATCTATATTTATCGTTGCCGTTAAAAACCAAAAACAGTTTGCAGACTCTGTTCAAAAAACAGCAGGTATTCAAGTTGTTGCTTTATATGAACCAGCAGGAGTATTTTTTGTTAAATCAACCTTTTCAATTATCAACTCGCTTTCAAGCTGGGATAATATTTTATTTATTGATCTGAATCGTAAGCCGTTTGAAGAACTCTTTACCGGAACAATAGATAATGCCACGAATGCGGTAAATAAAATTCAAAATGTATATCCTGTTTACAATGGCAATGGAATAATACTCGGCATAAAAGAAAATAATTTTGATACAACAGATATTGATTTTAAAAACAGGGTGCTTGTTAATCCTGCCGCATCAGCAACTATAACTTCACATGCATCTGTTATGGGAACAATTGCAGCAGGTAGTGGTAATAGTTGGTTTGCAACAAAAGCAGCTGCCTGGGGGGCAAAAATTGTTTCATCATCGTTTGCAAATCTTTTTCCAGACAACAATAATTTTTATCAGCAATATGGCGTATCGGTGCAAAATCATTCTTATGGTACTGGCATCGAAAATTATTATGGTGCTGAGGCTATGGCTTTTGATTTATTTGCAATTAATAATCCTTCTATTCTTCCTGTTTTTTCTTCGGGCAATTCGGGTACACAAACTTCACCATCGGGAGTGTATAATACAATAAATGGTTTTGCAAACCTTACCGGTAATTTTAAAATGGCGAAAAATATAATTACGGTTGGCGCCACAGATTCTTTTTATACAATTGCTCCATTAAGTTCAAAAGGCCCGGCATATGATGGAAGAATAAAACCTGAGCTGGTTGCTCAAGGTGAAGATGGAAGTTCGGGTGCTGCTGCGTTAGTAAGTGGCGTGGCGGTTGCATTGCAACATGCTTATAAATCTTTAAACAATAATAATCTTCCACCTTCAACTTTAATAAAAACAATTTTAATAAACAGTGCAGATGATATTGGTGCACCTGAGGTGGATTTTAGATCGGGCTTTGGAAGTTTGAATGCATTTAAAGCAATGCAAACGCTAACCAATGGAAATTTTATTTCAGGCTCTGTTATTCAATCACAGTCTCAAAATTATAATCTTACAATACCAACCGGAATTAAGAAGTTAAAAATTACGATAGCATGGAATGATCCACCTGCAGTTGTGAATGCATCAAAAGCCTTGGTAAATGATTTAGATGTTGAATTAATCAATTCATCAACCTTTGAAAGATGGCATCCCTGGGCATTGAGTTCATTTCCGCATATTGATTCATTATTGCTTCCGGCAAAAAGAAGAAGAGATAGTTTGAATACGATTGAGCAGATTACAATCGATAACCCTGAAGCAGGTAATTATATAATCAATATAAACGGGATTGTTGTTTCTACAGCATCACAATCTTTTTCTTTCGTATGGCAAATGGATGTTGATAATAATTTTGAATGGAATTATCCAACGCAAACCGATCCGGTGCTTGCCGGAGAACAAAACATTTTAAGATGGAAATCAACTTTAGCTGCAACTTCAGGCAGTTTGCAAGTAAGTATTGACAACGGAAATAGCTGGCAGGTAATTAACAGTAGTATTGATTTATCCAAAGGATATTTTAAATGGAATGCACCGATAATTTTTTCAAAAGCGTTATTGAAATTTACAGATGGCAATACTGAATTTGTTTCGGATACATTTATTATTTCAAAACCTCTTTCTTTGTCAGTAGGGTTTAATTGTACCGATTCCTTTATGCTGTATTGGAAAAAAATTACTGGCATCAGCCATTATAAGGTTTATAAATTAGGGAATCAATATCTGGAACCTTTGTTTTCAATACCCGATACCTCAGTTGTACTTCAGAAAAATATTAATAGTAGCTTATTTTATGCAGTAGCTCCGGTTCTGGTAAACAAAGAAGGTGTAAAAAGTTTTACTATTAATTACACCACGCAGGGTGTGCAGTGTTTTATTAAATCATTTTTTGTTGAAAAAATAAATAACACGGCCCTTGTACATCTGCAGTTAGGTGCATTATACGGGGTAGTTAAAATTGGGTTACAAAAAATAAAAAATTTAGATACCCTTACGATTCAGACTGTAAATAGCCCCAATACATTGGATTTTACTTTTACCGACAACCAACTTTTAGCCGGATTAACCCAATACCGGATTTATCTGGAAACTACGGGTGGAACCAGAATTTATTCCGATATTGCGCCACTTTATTTTGCGGCCGAAAATGAGTTGTTTGTTTATCCAAATCCGGTAAAAAGAGGAGCTAGAGCCATAGTAGTGCTGAACGAAAAACATACTGGACAATTACAACTAACCGATCTGTTTGGAAGAATAATTCAAAATTGGTTGGTAACAACAGATCAGATTCCAATACCAACGGCAAGATTGCAATCGGGTATGTATTTACTCAGACTTGCAGATTTCAGGAAAAAAATAAAGACCGGAAGATTAATTGTGTATTGATTTTAAAATTTAAATATTAAAAAATGAAAATGAAAAGTTGGATTGTATGCTGTGCGGCGATTTTAATTTTTGCTTCGTCTTGTACTAATGAAAGCAAAGGATATAAAACGGCAAAAAGCGGAATGGGGTATAAAATTTTTTCCAGTGGTGGTAAAGACAGTATTAAACCCGGTAATGCCATTCGTTTCCGCATTATTCAGAAAATTGAAGACTCGTTGCTGATGGTAATAGAAGAAACACCCGATCAATTTAAAATAATTGATTCGATTCCAGCACCATTCGATCCGTTTGAAATTGTTGGTAAAATGGCAGTTGGTGATAGTGCTATTTGCCGGTTCAGTGTTGATTCTATTTTAAAAATGAATGCAAATGCACCTCCCGGACAGGTTCCGGCATTTTTGAAAAAGGGAAAAAACATTTATGTAACAATAAAAATTTTAAAGAAGTATGCTAACCCTCAAGATGCAAATCCGGATTATACAGCAGAAAATGAAAGAATGCAGAAGGTTTTTATTCGCAAAGATTCATTGAAAGCAATAAAATCAGATGCTGAGTTTGCAAAGATTGCAAAAGAAAAATTTGCAGGTTCTGTAAAAACTGAAGGCGGTACATTGGTAAAGATTATTAAACAGGGTACCGGTGCTGCATGCGACAGTGGCAAACTGGTAAGTATGAAATATGAAGGTCAGTTTACAGATGGAATCGTATTTGATGGTAATATAAATCCAAAAAATCCAAACACCCCGAAAACACTTGATTTTGTATTGGGTGTTGATCCGATGATGAGGGGATGGAATGAAGGAATACGTTTGTTAAGGGTAGGAACGGTTGCGAAATTCTTTATTCCCTATTCTTCAGGATACGGTATGCAACAGTATCAACAAATACCCGGTGGATCCAATTTAATGTTTGATGTGGAAGTAGTAGATGTAAAGGTAGCACCACCAAGACCAACACAACAAATGGCACCTCAACAACAAGAGCAACCTCG
>JANOFP010000239.1:0-1534 GCA_031413675.1 Bacteroidota bacterium | reverse complement strand
CGGCAGCGTGGCGCAGGAGTTGATTGCACACTTCAATCGGCCCGGCATCCAGCGCGCCTATGTGAACAACGGCGGCGACATCGCGCTGCATCTCGCGCCCGGCGAAATTTTCGACATCGGCCTGGTGGTCGATCCATCGGTTTTTGGAATCTGGCCTATCAATCTAAAAAAAAGCCCAGTCTTGGTTTTGGAATACTTAATATTATAGCCCGTTAAATCGAGGATTGTTAAATCAGGAAATTCTTTTGCCAGTAGTTTATGTTGTACACCATCACCCGCAAGCCACACATCGCATTCATTTATCAATAACTCACGAATGATAGGAATACAGCGAGTGGCATGACCCAAACCCCAATCGAGCGGGGCAACAAGAATGCGTGGTTTTCGCAAGGAATTTTCGCTTACAGCATCATTCATGGAAAAAAGTATCTTTTTTTTGTGATGGTTATACTAAATTGTCTCTAAAATAGTTTTAATTTAGTTATTCCGGTTTTATCCGGCAAATTTATGAAAGCATCACTTAAAATAACAGCATCTGTAATAATAGTTATCCTGTTTGTTGCCACATCCTGCAGCCGTAATTATTATTCGGGGAATGGAAAATTTAAAAGCAGCAATTGTGGCTGCCCCGGACAAAAAGGTTAATTGTTTTTAGACTAACTGCCATGAAAGATTTGAAACGAGAAATATTGGTTATTGTAAAACATGATTTTGTAAGCCAATCAGCGATTGAAAAGGAAATGGAATGGCTTTGCGAAATTTGTACCGTCATCGAATCCCCACAAAATTTTTGTAAAGCACATGAATTAGTAAACCGCAATCGCATCACTCAGCACAAAAAGAAAATTTTAAATGCGATTAAATATCCGGAGCTGAAGTCATTCGTTTTTTTAATAACGAAGAATTAGTTTAATTTTTTTAAAGCATCACCGAGTTTTCCCAGCATTTCATCAATCTCTTCCTTTTTACAAGTACCAACACTTAAGCGATACCACGGATTATGAATATCACTTCCAAATGCATAAAAAGGAACGATTGCAAGTTTTGCTTCATTTAAAAGATAAGCCGTTACCTCAGCTTGTGTGTTTAACGATTTCCCTTCTGCATTTTTCTTTCCTATTAAATCAATTTTGATGGTAAGATAAATTGCTGCTTCCGGCGCAATAGCATCTACCTTATATCCAGCCTCTTTCAGTTTTATAATTCCATCATATATTCTGTTCAGTCGTATTTCGATTTCTTCTTTAAAATGGATAAGATACTGATGGATGCTTTCATTATTACCCAAATAATTTGCAACTGCTTTTTGTTCTGCCATAGGCGCCCATGCACCCACATGACCGAGAATTGCTTTCATTTTTGAAATAATATTTCCGGGTCCCATACTCCAACCCACTCTTACACCTGTGGCAGCAAATACTTTACTGATTGCATCAATGAATACAGTGTAATCTTTCATTGCCGGTCTTAACGAAACAGGGTTGTAATGTTTAATTTCTCCATAGGTCAGATGCCAGTACATCTGATCATACAT
>JANOFP010000238.1:0-2892 GCA_031413675.1 Bacteroidota bacterium | reverse complement strand
CAGGAAAAAAGAATTTTGATAAATGAAAGCAAGCATTTAATTCTGGCAGCTCCACATCCTTCTCCCCTGTCAGCTTACTCAGGATTTTTCGGATGTAAACATTTTTCAAAAGCGAATCAATATCTTGTATCGCAGGGTATTGATCCGATTGATTGGAAGCTTTAATGAAAATGGATAATAAGTTAAGATCAGTTGCAATTCATTTATTATTTTAAAAAATAAAGTCAGTTGAAAATTATTAAAGATATAGTTGGTCGGGTGATAGCTTTATGGGCTTTAGTAACTTTCTTAGTTACATTTCTTCTGATTTTTATTCCTTCAATGCTTACCTGGTTAATACCTAATCCAAATGGGCAGCATGCTTTTATCTGGATTGCACGGCTTTGGATGAATGTCTGGATTCGAATTACGGGTTGTAGTTTAAAGGTTACCGGTAAAGAGAATTTTGAAAAAGGGAAAACGTATATCGTTACGAGTAATCATAATTCATTATTAGATGTTCCCCTCTCCTGCCCATTTATACCTGGTGGAAATAAAACGATAGCTAAAACGAGTTTTGCAAAAATCCCCATCTTCGGATTTTTCTATATGAAAGGTTCTGTATTGGTTGATCGGAAAAATGAAACAAGCCGCCGCCGCAGTTTTGAAAGAATGAGGAATACATTAAATACCGGTATGCATATGGGCATTTATCCCGAAGGCACCCGCAACCGAAGCAGCGAGCCAATGAAAAAATTTCATGATGGGGCTTTTAAATTAGCAATAGATACAGGTAAAGAAATTATTCCTTCTATAATCTTTAATACCAAAAAAGCTTTGCCCATTAATAAATTTTTCTATTTCTGGCCTGCAAAACTGGAAATACATTTTTTGAAATCCATTTCTCCTGTTAATAAAACTTCTGATGAATTAAAGATTGAAGTATTTGAAGTGATGAAAAATTATTTTATCAATTATAAAGATTTAATCTAAATACCATTCCCGATTGACATTACTTTCCTTAAAGACATTAAGTAAATTAACCAGTTGGCGGAGTTAATTTCTTTTGCCTCGCAGAGGCGAAATGTTAGTATAAAAGACGAAACATTCAGGTTTGAAGAGCCCCATCGGGGCGAAATATTTTTACATATCGCCATGATAGGGCTTCAAAATATATCTTTAATTTATTTCTACTGATATTTTGCCCCTCTGGAGCAATGAATTTCACCCTAATAAATTAACTCCGCCAACGAGTTAAATTCAAAATTAAATAAATTATAAGGGTTGATGTTACTCCTACTGACTCTGGAGTTAAAAATTGGAGAAAGTCCTGGTCCTGTTAATCTTCAAATCCTGAAGGATAGAACCTTTGGGACTTAATGTAAAACTAAAATAGCGATACAATCCAACGGGTGCTACATTTATATTTAATTGCCAGCAATGCATTTCTCTTGATATGCCTAATTGAAGACTTTGAATACTGGTAGTTTTAATATCATAATAACCGCCTGCAGTTATTTTCCACTTCGGTGTTAAACTAAAATCACCATTAAAATTTACGCTGCTATTAATTACATTTTCAAAACCACTATAATCAGGCTTCGGTTGTTCTGAAATATTAACCGAAGCACTCAGGCTTAGCTGCCAGGGGATATTAAAATCAACAAACTCAGTTGGGTTTTGTTTTTTGTAATCTAATAATTGATTTAAATCTCCGGCCAATGCCGGATCATTCATTAATTCTTTTTCACGTTTTTTCTTTTCAGAATCTTTTTTCTCATCTTTTGGCTTGCTTGTAAATTGTGTACTTAGTGAAATGCTTGTATTTCTTATTTTACCCAAACTAAATTTTCCACCCTCCCAAACATAATGTGATGTTGTTTGGCCTCTGCTATCTTTTTTATAGGGATCCAATGTAGAGTTGGCCGTAATATTTATTTTCTCAAACAAATTCATCCGAAAGTATAAAGAGAAGGGAGCAAGCTTCATACTATCAGCTAAAAAATTATAGCCACTGGAAAATCCCCAACCATCAATTAATCTTATTTTTTTATCTTCTTTAATACTTGTATCCGATTTGTTGCGAACTTTCATTTCAAGATTGTTATCCACTTGAAAACTAATACCGCCTGTTTGCCCTTCACCATAAAATCCCATCAGGCTTCCCTGAAATTCGGAGAAACGGTATTTATAACCCGAAGTATCAACCTGCACATCATAATAATGGCTTCTTGACAAATCGGGTTTGTAATTGATTCCCATAGAAGGTCGGATGGTATGTCGCAAGGCAGATACCTTCCCTTTCTTAAAAGTTTTTGTTCCGAAAATTGCGGTGCTGAAAGAAAGACTGAATGAAGCAGAGTGATCAAGAAAAAATCCTTTTGTAATTGCAGTATCCACTTTCTTCAAAGATGGATTCCATGTTCTTCTGAATTTTTGAGCTATCCAGATATTTTCATACGATATACTTGGGGATACCAGTATGGCACCGCCTAAGATAGGTGGTAGTGAAAGGGAGATTGGAAAACTATGCCTCCCACCCCATTGTAATGTATCTATCAGTTTACTGAAATTAACTGCCGTATCGTAAAATGAAAACTGGTTTAAAAAATTACCGGCATATCCAACTCCTAATTTTTCATACCATTTGGGTGTACCAATTAATTCTTTTTTCTGAAACGGATAAATGGTATTTAATGTAAAACTTGCATTCGGTAAACTTACATTATACAATCTTGTCTGATTATTTTGATTGTGATTTGCTGTAAGCGATAACTGGTAAGGTTTACCTGCCCATGTTTTTGCATAACTTATTGAAGAGCCTAATTGATTTTGAAAATTCAATCGTGGTTCATTGGTCACAAACCTGTTAAATTTTGATGAGCCAGCATTTACATTTGCACTAAAATTTGT
>JANOFP010000237.1:0-4956 GCA_031413675.1 Bacteroidota bacterium | reverse complement strand
TTCTGGCCATCGTGTGGGCCGCCTTGATGGATCCGCAATTACGATACAGAAGATTTCAAACAACTGCGTCGTGATAATAATGAAAAGGGCTGGAAACTTATTGATGTGGACACATACATGTTTGGCAATACCCGAAAATGGTGCGGTCTTTGGGAGAAAACATCAGTACCTGAGCACTACCTTTATGGCTATAATTACTGCGAGTGGCTGACTACTTATCACAATGCGTATTTGGCCGATGGTTTTGAATTAATTGACCTTGAAGTTTATTGATTATTCAACGATTAGATTATTTTCTAAAATTCATTGAAAATTTTTATGCGTATTTATATAATACTATTTTGTTTCTGTTTACACGCCTTGTCATATGCAAATGACAGCACAATGTATGAGATCAAAATCAATTTCCTATATGGATCCAAACCGGCAAAAGGATGTAAGCAAACTGAATCAAAATGTTTTGGCGGATTGAAAGGCGGTCATGTAAATATAGAAGCAGGGGGAAGAGTGCTGGATTTCCGGCCTGGAAAGAATCCGCTTTTTCCTCAAAATAAAAAACCAACGGGTGGCTACAGCATAAGCGAAACTGCTTACAAAAATAAAGAGAAAGATAAATGGACCACAGTAATTGTGACTGTCAATGAAGAACAATTTACCAAATTGCAAAAATTATTCGATTCATTCTCTGTAAAGACCCCTTACGATTATTCTGTATTTGGCATGCGGTGCGCCGCAGCCAGTTATGATGTGTTGAGTGAAATTGGTTTATTCAATGAAATTTCAAACAGTAAAAATGTTTTGGAACATTTTTACCCGAAACTTTTAAGAAAGAAAATTTTGAAATGGGCTGAAGAAAATAATTATACAATTCTGAATCATGAAGGTCGTAGTTCCAGAAAATGGGAATCAGATAAAGGGCTTTTATAATTTTTTTACAACCTTCCACATTTCATCTGCCACAAGTTGATTTCCTTTTGCGTTCAGATGAACCCCGTCTCCTGTAAGAATTCCGCGGTCTTTATTTTCGGAGTTATTTTTCAGGTTATAATCCAAAAAAGATTTTCTCAGATCTATCAATGGTAAATTATTCTTAGCAGCGATCCGTCTGATAATATTGCTGTACGCATTCAATTCTCCATCCTGTGAATTACTAAAATCTGTCTTCTCACCTATTGCGGCAGGTGTACAAAGTGCAACTTTAATATTTCTTGATTTAAGTTTATTTATAATTGCCTGGTAAAATTTTTCAAACTTATCAGCATCCGTGCCGGTACCAGAAGAAGATTTATGCCACACGTCATTCACACCAATATAAATAATAACAATGTCCGGATTTTTTGCCAGCACATCCTCCTCCATTCTCAAATACAAATCATACACTTTATTACCGCTGATGCCCGCACCTACAAATTCATAGCTGTCATTCTTACCTTCTGCTTTACACATACTATCCACTATAACAATATACCCACCTGCTTGCACAGCGGCTTGTGTAATAGAATCGCCAAAGAAAACAATTTTACTCTTTTTTTGATTTATAAAAGACATAACAAGGATAACTGATAAAAGGAATACTATTTTTTTCATACCCTGAATTTGAATTCAAGATAAATAAAAAAAGTCCTGCCGCAGCAAGACTTTTTAAAATAACTCTATTTATTCAACTATTGTTTTTTCGATTCGTCTTTCACCGGTGCAAGATATTTTGCAAAAAACTTATCCATCGCATTATAAAAGTCTATCTGATTTTTTTCATTGGCAAAACCATGCCCTTCATCATTTTTCACCATATACTCAACTGATACGCCTCTTTTTTTCAACGCTTCCACCATTTGATCGCTTTCTGCTTTATTCACACGAGGATCATTTGCACCTTGTGCAATAAATAAGGGTGTTTTAATTTTATCTGCATGCAATGCCGGAGAAACTTCTGCAAGTAAAACACTGTCTTTAACCGGGTCGCCTGCTAATTCAGCAAACATTGCTTTGTAAGGTTCCCAGTAAGGAGGAATTGTTTTCATAAACGTAAACATATTTGACACACCAACATAGTCAACAGCTGCGGCATATAAATCTGGTGTGAAGGTAACACCAGCTAATGTTGCATAGCCGCCATAGCTTCCACCATATATAGCTACACGTTTCGGATCTGCTATACCTTCATTAATCAACCATTTCACTCCATCTGTAATATCATCCTGCATTTTTTTACCCCATTGCTTTGCACCTTTCAGCCAAAATTCTTTTCCATATCCGGTAGAACCGCGAAAATTCATTTGCAAAACTCCATAACCGCGGTTGGCCAGCATTTGTGCTTCGGTATTAAAACCCCAGTTATCTCTTGCCCACGGCCCACCATGTGGGTTTACCACAACAGGAATATTTTTCGCTTCAATCCCTTTTGGTAAAGTAAGATACCCGTGGATAGTTAAACCATCTCTTGATTTATATTCAATCGCTTTCATAGTAGCCATATGTTCTTCATTTAACCACGGAAAGGCGTTAGCAAGAAATTTTGTTTCGCCTGTTTTTTTATCATAGAAATAATATTTCGCCGCCAGTTTATCATTCCCCGTCCACACAATGCATTTATCATCGGCATCATTATTTCCATAAATACCAATTTCATATCCTTCAAATTTTTTCTTCATTGTATTGTATTCGGCTTCGGTTTCTTTATCCAGAAAATGTTGCTCACCTTTCCACGAAGTGTAATACACTGCGGTAAGAACTTTTCTTTTCTGAGAAAAGCCAAGTCCGTTCACATCGTAATCCGGGTTACTGTAAAGTTCATTCATCTCCTTCTTGGCAGTAAGATCATACTCTACAATGGATGTTTTATCCCGGCCAATATTAGTTGACACATAAATATTTTTATTATCAAAAGTAAAAAACTGAATCCCGAAATTATCCTTGAAGCTTGTTGTAATTAATGAATCAAATGGTTTGGTTTCGTCTGCCCGTTGAAAATAAGTTGTATTCACTCCATCCGTTTTTGTTGCGATTCGTATTACACCTGCATGGTCCGTAAACCAGTTATCATAATTCTTATCATTTTGAAAAAGCACTTTCATTTCGCCGGTTTCAATATTGATACTGTACGGGTCAAAAAAACGTGCATCTCTTTTATTTAACCCTATCATTATCTCTGTTGCTTTGCCTGGTACATAACGCCAGCCATCCAAAATTTGTGTTCTTACTTTTGGGAAAGGAGTCAGTTTTTTTAAATCTTTTCCATCAATTGCAACTGAAAACAATTGAAAATTTTCATCGCCACCTATATCCTGCAAGTAAATTATCCGGTTACCCTTCCATTGATAATTATAAATATTTCTTACGGTATCATTGGTAACCGGAATACCGATGCTGTCAGAGATTTTTCGTACAAATACATTGGTGTGTCCGTTATGGGGACTGAGATATGAAATATATTCGCCATCGGGTGAAATATTCCAACCAAATTTTTCGGGGTTCTTAAAAAAATCTTCCACAGCTATCAATGGCGGCTTTATTTCCACCTCTGTTTTGTTATTACATGCTGTAAAGAACAACGTAATGATAGCAGCAGCCATCAAATATTTCTGATAAAATTTCATACTCGTTGATTTAATTTATTTAATACTTAATAAAATGCTGGAATGAAAACTTACAAAGGGTGAGAATAAATGTGCGACAAGATTAATGCATTTTCAAATAAAAATATCTCTGTAAACAGAAATACACAATATTTTATTTAAGTGGCAACAAATTTCGGGCAAGCAAAAGAAAATCTTCAATCATTCTACATCTACTTGTTTTTTTATAACGGACCCATCACTTGCTTCCATTAAAAACTTCCGTTCCCGCAAAAGATATCCGTTACCATTTTCACAAAAATGGACTTTCATATTTTCAATACTGATTGGATTGCCTTCGGGTATATCTGCAATATTTGAATGAAGTATATCGTGTCCATCAACTATCACAACCAGGCCACTACCGATTGCTTCCATTTTATTTCCTTCTGTTATCAGCATGCCGGTATCTTCACCTAAACCAATTCCGATACAACTTGGATTTGTGGCAATAGCCTGTGCCAATCTTCCAAACCTTCCTCGCTTTTCAAAATGTGAATCAATAATTACTGAACTGATAAAACCAAGGCCCGATGTCATTTTAACTTCCCCTTTTAAATGTGCTCTTGTTGCATTGCCTTCATAAATCATTGTTTGGCTCATTGCCATGGCACCGGCACTGGTACCGGCAATTAAAAAATCTTCATCCTGGTAACGTTGCTTCATGATAGAAAGAAATTCAGTACCACCATCTGTTACACTTAATCGTAATTGATTTCCACCTGTAAACATCACGGCATTGCATTTTTTTATCCGTTGCAAAAATTCTTCATTCAATGTATCCTGCCGGTTGCGGATATGCATCACATCCACATTCATACAACCAATTTTTCCAAAAGCATTCAGGTAATGTTCTCCTACTTCATAAGGGATAGTGGAAGCCGTGGTGATGACTTCAATTCTTGCATGAACGCCGCCAGCTTCTTCCACTACACGGCGCAGAATACCGAGTTCAAAAAAGTTGAGATTGCTACGGTGAAACTCCCCGGTTTCAAGGTCAGTACCTTTATCCTCGGCACCGCCAATTGCTATCAGTTTTCCTTTAGGAATACTCATTCAAAAGGGTTTGATTTTGACAAATATAAATGCAATGACTATAACGAATTAAGAATTGAAAAGATTTTGTGGATATGTGGAAAATAAAAACCCAGTTACAGGGTCGACCCAAATCAGACTCATAAATGCGGACTTAATTCGTACTTATCGGCTTTATCGGAGGGCTTATTATAATTTCGCAAATGCATTTATCCCTTCCACCAACACATCCAGATTTTTAATAGTGGTATAAACATTCGGAGTTACTCGTACACTTTTTATATTTTCCCATTCAATGCCGACGGTA
>JANOFP010000236.1:0-1871 GCA_031413675.1 Bacteroidota bacterium | reverse complement strand
GGTATCCATGCAAAGATCACCAGAGTGATGAACCAGATTTGGGTGCATCTTTGAGTATAACAGTTCCAGATTCTTTATCGGCAATTGGTAATGGAAATTTGATTGAAAAAAAATTGAATAACAATGGTACAAACACATGGAGTTGGGAAGTTAAAAATCCAATCAACAATTATAATATCGTTCCCTACATAGGCAAATATTCCAATTGGACTGATATATATGATGGCGAAAAAGGTAAACTGAATTGTAACTATTGGGTACTGGATTACAATCTGGAAAAAGCTAAAACCCAGTTTACACTTAATGTGCACCCGATGTTAAAAGCTTTTGAATATTGGCTTGGCCCCTACTCTTTTTATGAAGATGGATATAAATTAATTGAATCGCCGCATCTGGGTATGGAGCATCAGAGTGCAACAGCCTATGGTAATAAATTTCAAAATGGATATTCCGGTAACGATTTATCAGGAACCGGATGGGGATTGAAATGGGATTTTATCATTATACATGAAAGCGGTCATGAATGGTTTGCAAATAATATTACATCAAAAGACCTGGCTGATATGTGGATTCATGAAAGCTTCACTGCCTATTCAGAAACTTTGTTTACCCAATACTATTACGGCAACGAAGCAGGTAATGATTATGTAATTGGAACGAGAAAAAGAATTAAGAATGATACAACCGTTATTGGTGTATATGGAGTAAACCAGGACGGCAGCGGTGATATGTATTATAAAGGAAGTAATCTTCTTCATACAATAAGACAGGTAATAAATGATGATTCTTTGTTCCGGAAAATATTGCGGGGTTTAAATACAACTTACTACCATCAGACAGTAACGACAAAACAAATAGAAGATTATATTTCTAAAATGAGCCATAGGGATTTATCACAACTATTTAATCAATATTTACGCACTAGTAAAATTCCGGTGCTGGAATATAAAATCGCAGGTAAAAAACTTTCTTACCGATGGATCAATTCTGTACCCGGTTTTAATATGCCTGTGAAAGTGAATATGGGAAATGAAAAAGAAAGATGGATAAAACCAACATCCAAATGGCACCAACTGATAAAGGCTGAATTCTTTGACGGAAAAACATTTATACCTAACCGGAATTTTTTAATAGAAACAAAAAAGCTGTAGTAAGGATTTACAAATCCGAAGTACATTTACAAAATGAGCAAACTAAGAAAGCAGAGTATCATCTCTTCCATCGTTATTTATATTGGCTTTTTTATTGGCTTTATCAATACTTATCTTTTTGCCCGGGAAGGGAGATTTACGGAAGCTCAGTATGGACTTACCGGAATTTTTATTGCTATTGCAATGATGATGATGGCAATTGCAAATATGGGAACTACTTCCTACATCTATAAATTCTATCCCTATTATAAAGACAATTTAGAACCTCGGAAAAATGATATGCTAAGTTGGGCACTTTTGGCATCAATGGTCGGGTTTGGACTTGTTATTATTTTCGGCATTGTTTTTAAACAGCTTGTGATAAAAAAATTCGGAGCTAACTCACCCGATCTGATTACTTATTATAACTGGATTTTTCCTCTGGGTTTTGGACTAACCATTTTTACTGTATTGGAAGCTTATGCCTGGCAATTGAAAAAATCTGTATTGAGCAATTTTTTAAAAGAAACTATGTGGCGTTTGTTCACAACGGTTCTTATTGTGTTATTCCTTACAGGTATCATTGGAAGTTTTGATTTGTTTATAAAATTATTTGCTTTCACGTATCCCGGCATTGCACTGCTCTTATTAATTTACCTCTTATACACACGGCAACTCCATTTCAATTTTACATTTAGCCGGGTTACAAAAAAATTTAAAAACAAAATTCTTACACTTTGC
>JANOFP010000235.1:0-7387 GCA_031413675.1 Bacteroidota bacterium | reverse complement strand
CTTTCACAAACCTTCCCGGTTTAGCCCCTGTATGTTCACCTTCTTTCAACACTTGTATTCCATTTACAAAAACATGAACCATGCCTTCTGCGTATTGGTGTGGTTTTTCAAATGTTGCATTATCTTTTATTTTAGCAGGGTCAAATATTACGACATCAGCATAGTAACCAACTTTCAATTCACCACGTTTCTCAATTTTTAAATTCGTTGCAGGCAATTTTGCCAGTTTCCGGATGGCTTCCTGCAATGAAATAATTTTTTCATCCCGAACATATTTACCCAACACTCTTGCAAAAGTTCCATAAGCCCTCGGATGTGCATTTGATTTCAGGAAAATACCTTCATTGGTATAAGAACCTTCATCGCTTCCAAAACTCAGCCATGGTATAGCTATTTGTTTCTTCACATTATTTTCATTCATCAAAAAATAAATACACTCTACACGGGTGCTGTCCATAATAATTAAATCCATGGCTGTTTCTTCCGGACTTTTTCCCATCATCTTTGCAACAGCAGCCAGCGATTTACCCGTATATTTTTTTAAACTGTCCTGCTTAAATCCAACAACCAAAATATTTTCCGGTGTACCAACGCCGTAAAAAAAATTTTCCCACTTGTCAGTTTTGGTATTCATTTCTTTTATCAATTGTTTCCGGATAACCGGGTTTTGTAATCTTTCTCTTAGTTTTCCAAAGCCACCATCTTGCAATGTTGGGGGCATGGTGGCAGTCAGTCCTGTTCCACCGGCGATATAAGTGTACATATCAGCCGTTACATTCAATCCTTCGGCTCTTGCTCTTTCTACTCTTCTTATTACACTGTCCATTTTATTCCAGTTATCTTTTCCCGCTGCTTTTAAATGATAAATCTCGGCGTGAATATTTGCTTCTTTCGCAATTGTAATTAATTCTTCCACGGCCTCATGCAATTTATCTCCTTCACTTCGCATATGACTGATATATGAACCTCCATAAGCTGAAGCGGCTTTACACAATTCAACCAACTCATTGGTTTTTGCGAAAAATGCTGGCGGATAAATAAGTGATGTGCCTACACCCATTGCACCTTCTTCCATTGCTTGTCTTACCAAGCCTTTCATTGAATCAAGTTCAGCAGAAGTGGGGTCTCGGTTAACTTCTCCAATCACGTTCATCCGGACTGTTGTAGCACCTATAAAAGAAGCCACATTGCAACTCACTCCTTTTTTTTCTAAAAAATTTAAATACTCACCCAATGTATTCCATTCAATTTTGTATTTAATATCTCCCTGCGATTCTTGTTGTTGTTTTTTCAAGACTGAATTCAGCGGACCCATGCTCCATCCTTCGCCCATTACTTCAAGCGTTACACCTTGTCGTATATCACCCTGGCTTCTTCCATCTTCAATCAATGATTCAGTTGCCCAACTCAGCATATTGATGAACCCGGGAGCAACAGCTTTTTCTTTTGCATCAATTTCATTTTTGGCTGTGGCTTTTGAAAGATCACCCATGAATGCGATGGTATCATTTGTTATTCCAATATCTCCTTTGTAAGGTTCACCGCCATTACCATCGTAAATCATTCCATTCCGGATGATGGTGTCATACTCCTGTTTACTTGTACTACAGGAAATAAAAAAGTTGACGACTGCAGCAATAACAATAAATTTTTTCATAATTATTTTTTTCTTGGCGCTTTAAATGTCCCGTTCGGTTGAACAAAACTTACTGAAACAATTTCACCCTTTTCATTTTCTTCAAACTGCACACTGTATCCCTTCAAAACTTTTAAATCAAATTTATTTTTACCCGTTGCCATCAGTTCATATTCCGGTTGGCCTTCAATAAATGCATACAAGGTTTTTTCGCCTTTGATATAAAATTTTGCAATTACGCCAGGGCCGAGTTCATAGTCACCTTCATATTTTTTCAGATCAGATTTTTTAACTTCTATTGATTCGTTTATTTTTTCAAATACAAGGTCTTTGACTCCGGGTTCCAGTTTTGATTCAAGTGAAATAACTTCTCCTTTATTATTGGTATTGAAACGGAATTTAGCAGCTTCTTTGTTTTCTCCTTTCTCATCAGTGCTACGGACTCTGAAAATATCATAATGATAATGCTGCAGGTATGAATCGGTTCTTTTACCTGCTTCGTTATAATCTGCCCAAAGAGTATCCCGTTCAATAAAAAGTTTTAGCAGGCCATATCCTTTATTCTCATATGTACCTGCGTAATCTTTCATTTCATGTAATGGTTTGGTGCCTGGTTTTTTGTTCAAGCTGTCTGTGTTGGGGCTTGCTTTTGCAATCGAATCATTTTTTATTTTATCTGCCAGTTGAGAAGCACCCCATTTGCGGTAAGATAGTTTCAGCATTTTATCCGAAATAAAATTGCGTATGCTGGAACTAACAACCCCCTGGTTGCTGCAGATAAAAATGCCGATACTATCTGTTGGATAAAATAGAGTCAGAGTTGAGAAGCCATCAATTCCACCACCATGCTCTACTTTATAATGCCCCCGGTAGCTGCTCATGCCCCATGCCAAACCATAACCACTCATATTTACATCCGGGTTTTCCATTGTTGGCATACCGCCACCCGTTGCCATCTGCACAGTCATGGCTTCTGATCTGAAACCGGAAGGAATAATTTCTTTTCCATTAAACTTGCCATTATTAATCCAGGTGATTAGCCAATTGGACATATCCTTTGCGCTGCTGTTTACAGAACCAGCCGGACCCATAGCATCTATATTACGGAAAGGAATGAGTTTTGGTTTATCATTTTCCATTGCATAAGCCAATGAACGGTCTGTAGATTTTTCCATATCAATGACAGATAGGTTCGTATTGTTCATTCCAAGTGGTTGTAAAATTCTTTCCCGCATATTTTCTTCCCAGCTTTTACCAGTTAATGTTTCAATGACCATACCCTGCGCAAGGAACATGAAATTATTATACTGATATTTTAACCTCAGTTCTGCTGTAGGCTCCTGGAATTGTACTCTTGCTAATAATTCACTACGGCCTACTGTGGAGCCATACCATGAAAAATCATGCCGGGGCAAACCGGTCCGGTGGCACATCATATCCCTTAATGTAGCATGTACATTTGTATATTCATTCATGAATTTTAATTCAGGCAAATATTCATGAACCGGTTTATCCAAATCTACCTTGCCTTCTTTTGCCAGCATTCCAAGCATACTTGCTGTAAATGCTTTTGTACAGGAGCCGATGGCGAATTGAGTATTTTCGGTTACAGGTAATTTTTTTTCATAATCGCGGTAGCCAAAACCACCGGTATATATTACTTTGTTTTTCTCTACTACTGCAATCGTTACACCGGGGGCATTCCATTCTTTCAGAATACGTAATGCAAAAGTATCAAGCCCCGCAAGCCTTTTATCCGTTGGAGGCTGTGCAATAAGATTCAGAAAAAAAATAAATGCAATGGCAGTTAAAAAAAATTTTCTCATGGTGCTGTTAGTTTTTTTAAAAAAATATAAAACGTAGTTTGAAAAGTGATTTATCAAAATAAAGAAATCTTTCATTGGCAAACCTGCCTGCCGGCAGGCAGGTTTGCACATTAAGCCAACGCCTGTTCCAAATCATTAATAATATCCTGTAAATTTTCAATTCCTACATTCATCCGTATCAACCCATCTGTGATTCCATATTTTTCCCGTTCTGCTTTTCCAACGCCGTGATGTGTCATTGATGCGGGGTGAGATAATAAGGTATCAACTGTTCCAAGAGAAACAGTTCTTACACACATTTGCAGTTTATTCATAAAATCAATTCCACCTTGTAGTCCGCTTTTCAATTCAAAACTTAACATAGCCCCGGGATGCCGCATTTGTTTCATAGCAACAGCATGATCGGGGTGTGATGCAAGACCCGTATAATTTACTTTAGCAACTGCAGTATGCATTTCAAGATAATTTGCAACTTCCATTGCATTATGACAATGCCGCTCCATTCTTACTTCCAGCGTTTTTATTCCTTGAATTAAAAGAAAGGCATCGAAAGGATTTGAATTGCCACCGAGTAAACGATGAACTTTTGTTGCCCATGTTTTCATATACTCAATATCTTTTCCCAAAAATATTCCACCAATAGCGGTACCGTGCCCATTTAAAAATTTTGTAGTGGAATGAACAATAAAATCAACATTGTATTTAAAAGGTTGTTGTAAAAAAGGAGTTGCAAATGTATTATCACATGCCACTTTAAGATTATACTTTTTTGCAAGCAATGATAATTCTTCAATATCCACACATTGAATGGTTGGGTTTGCCGGAGTTTCTAAATAAAGCAATTTTATTTTTGGATCAGCTTTCATAGCCGCTTCAGCTTTACTCAAATCCCGTAAATCGGTAATCACCGCTTCCACTCCAAAGGCGGGTAATACTTTATGAACAATTTCTTCGGTGCCGCCATACAGGGAATAATGAGAAAGAATTTTATCACCTGCTTTAAGGGTTGATAAAAACAAAGTGGAAATAGCAGCCATACCCGATGAATGTAAAATTCCTTTTACCTGCAAGGGCTCACCATTTTCATTTTTCAATCCAAAACTTTCTAAGGCTGCAATTTTATTTTCTGCTTCTGTAAAAGTGGGATTGCCCCAACGACTGTAGATATATCCTTCTTCCTGCCCGGTGAAGCGTCGCATACCCTGCTCTGCCGTATCATATACATAAGTGCTGCTTGCATAGATGGGTGTTTGGTGTGCATAGCGGTCATTTTGCTCGTGGCCTCCGTGAATAGCAAGTGAGCTGAAGCCTGTAAGTGGACGGGGAAAACTTTTATCCATTTTAAAATTTTTGATACCGAATTTTATCGGGGGTTAAAAAAACAGAGCCAAAAGTAAATGATTTCAACATTACCTACACTACACAACAAACAACCGCAACTGCGGAACAATGCAATGAAAGAATTATTAATGCAATTTGCAACGTATCATATCTGGGCAAATCAAAAACTGCTGGATGTAATTAATGCGTTGCATGAAGAAAAACAATTAGCTGAAGTACCCAGCAGTTTTAAAAGTTTATACGCAACCTTACTGCACATGTGGGATGCAGAAAGCATCTGGTGGCAACGTATGAAAATGCAGGAACGGATTATTGTACCCTCAGAAAATTTTAATGGAACGATGCAGGATGTATGTAATGGTTTAATGTCACAGTCCAATCAATGGAGAGATTGGGTGGCCAATGCAAGTGATTTATCTTTGGATCATGTATTTCAATATTATAATAATAAGAAAGAACATTTTAAAATGCCTGTTTATCAAATGTTGCATCATGTATTTAATCATGGCACATACCACCGCGGGCAGTTGGTAAATATGCTACGTCAGTTGGGTGTTGAAAAAATTCCACAGACAGATTTTGTTGTTTGGGCAAGGAAGAAATAAAATGAGGAATTGTATTTAATCCACAATCTCCGGGTCCGACTCCAGCAATATATTGTATAATAATGAGGAGATGCCGGCAACTACGCCAATTTTAATCAGTAAGAGTTTGAAATTTTCTGACGGATTTTTATCCATTAAAAAAATAATAAGGAAAAACGCTATTCCAAATACAACGAAGAAAAAACTAAAGCGTAGCCAGAAAGGGAATTGGTTATTATTCATAAGTACGGAATTGGGTTTAAAAATAAAATCAAAGATTGATGAATACAATCTTTATGAATCAAAAACCATACTCAATGTTAAAATTTAGCATCAATAAGCCCATTTTACTAAGGTAGCTCCCCATGTAAATCCGCCGCCGAATGCTGCAAGTACGAGTAAATCTCCTTTATTCAATTGTTGTTTCCATTCCCAAAGACAAAGTGGAATGGTTGCAGCAGTTGTATTTCCATAACGTTCTATATTCAGCATTACCTTTTCCGGACTTAATCCCATCCTGTTTGCTGTTGCATCAATGATTCTTTTATTAGCCTGGTGCGGAACTAACCATGCAATATCATCACCTGTCAGATTATTTCTATCTAATAACTCGGCACTCACATCTGCCATTCCTTTTACTGCTGCTTTAAAAACCGGTTGACCATCCTGAAAAGCAAAATGTTCTTTATTACTTACCGTTTCAATGGATGCCGGATATTTTGAACCACCGGCTTTCATATAAAGAAATTGTGCACCACTTCCATCACTTCGTAAAATACTGTCAAATATGCCAAACCCTTCATGATTGGGTTCGAGTAATACTGCAGCAGCACCATCACCAAAAAGTACACAAGTGTTCCGGTCAGAATAATCCACAATTGCACTCATTTTATCAGCGCCACATACTACTACTTTTTTATAACGGCCACTTTCTATGAGTGATGCGCCAAGCGTAAGTGAATATAAAAAACCAGAGCAAGCAGCAGCAACATCAAAACCCCATGCATTTTTTGCTCCCAATTTATCGCAGGCAATATTTGCTGTAGCTGGAAAAACCATATCGGGAGTAACGGTAGCTACAATCAAACAATCAATCTCTTCAGGACTGATTCCTCTTTTTTCACAAAGTTGTTTTACAGCAGGCACTACCATATCAGAAGTTCCAGCGCCTACACCTTTCAATATTCTTCTTTCTTTAATTCCAGTTCTTGTCCGTATCCATTCGTCATTGGTATCTACCATTTTTTCCAAATCGGCATTTGTCAGTTTATCTTCTGGCACATATCCTCCAACGGCGGTGATTGCGGCTGTAATTTTTTGAGTCATAATTTTTTTATTGCCGCCAAAGTTAAGGGGTATGAGGGAATTAAGAATTTGGGATTAGGAACCTGCCTTCCGATAGGCAAGTTGGCAATTTGGAATTCATTTTCACATCTGCACATTTGTATATAAGCACATTTGTTTCCTTACATTCGCAGCTATGATTGCATATCTAAAAGGCGATTTTGTTTTTAAAAGCCCTGCACTTGTATATGTTGATGTAAATGGTGTGGCTTATGAAGTGCATATCAGCCTCAATACATTTACTAAAATTCAGAATTTAGAGAAAGGCATTTTATATACTCACTTCCATGTTCGGGAAGATGCTCATTTACTTTATGGATTTTTTGATAAAGCTGAAAAAGAGATTTTTCTTAATCTTATCAGCGTTTCAGGTATTGGTGCATCAACTGCAAGAGTTGCCCTCTCTTACAGCAAACCCGATGAATTAATAAGGGCTATTGTAATCGGAGATACACGGATGCTGGAAAGCATAAAGGGTATCGGTAAAAAAACGGCAGAAAGAATTGTGTTAGAATTAAAAGATAAACTGGCTAAATTGCCGCTGGAAACAAATATTGCACACTTGAAACACAATACATTGCATCAAGATTCGTTAAATGCTCTACTGGCTCTTGGTATCAATCGCCAGGCTGCTGAAAAAGCCATTCAGCAGGTTA
>JANOFP010000234.1:0-7708 GCA_031413675.1 Bacteroidota bacterium | reverse complement strand
ACGTCCGTTTCGCGTTTCATCGACCCGTCGGCGGAGCGATGGCTCCGATGACCTCGATCAACACCGAAGTCGTCGTCAGTCGGCATGCATGAACATCCTACAAAAGCATTACGGGAAAAAAAAGATTCATCCATTGCCATTGGCTTTCATCTATTAGCTTCCGGCAAAACGGATGCATTTATAAGTGCAGGTAATACCGGCGCTATGCTGGTTGGTGCTTTATTTAGTATAAAAGCATTGGAAGGAGTAATAAGACCAACGATCTCCACCATTATTCCTAAAGAAAATGGTGGCACCGGGCTATTATTAGATGTAGGATTAAATGCTGACTGCAAACCCGAGCAACTGAATCAATTTGCTACTATGGGTTCTGTTTTTGCACAACTAATACTGGGAATTGAAAATCCAAAAGTGGGATTAATGAATGTAGGTGAAGAAGAAGGAAAAGGAAACCTGCTTACTCAAGCCACCTATCCGCTATTGAAAGAAAATAAGCATATCAATTTTATCGGAAACATTGAAGGCCGGGATGTATTACTTGATAAAGCCGATGTGATGGTTTGCGAAGGATTTACCGGAAATATTATTTTGAAAATGGCAGAGTCCCTATACGATATTACGCAACGAAAAAATATCCAGCACGAATATTTTAATCGTTTTAATTTTGAAAATTATGGAGGCACACCCGTGCTGGGTGTAAACAAGCCCGTCATTATTGGACATGGAATTTCGCAGGCTAAGGCATTTAAAAATATGATCGGAGTTGCCTGTAAGATGATTGAGAAAAATGTGTTGGCGAAGATGAAGGAAGAATTGATGCCCTGAAATAATAAACACTGCAAAATAGTTTTGCATTATTAGCGTTTTAATTAATTAGAGCTTTAAATAACCAATTTCAGTGAGATTCATATTCATATCAATCATTACTTGTTTCTGTTTTTCAGCAGATGCCCAACCCTTTCATACTGGTTTTGAAGCAACTGCGATTTCTTATGCACCCTCGACAAAAACATTTTTCTACAAATTAGGAGAAAGGATGCTTCCCATTAAAGTAAAACAGTATGGTGATGTAAATGATTTGATTTTTATTAATATGCACGATGATGAAAATAGTTCCGTTGAAGCAACCAAAACACTACTGGAAAAAAGGGGCGGTTTGCTGATTGAAGTAGATAATTTTCAAAAAAGAAATATTAAATTCAAATTGGGTGCTCTCACATTTCAATTTGACCCCAACCGGATTTTTACCCGTGATGGTATTTACCAAACTTTACAACAACAAAACAAAAGAACACATGAACGGGCAGTAAATGAAATAGAAAAATTTGGTCAATGGCTTTTAAGATTGATTCCCGAAAATCCGAAATGTGTGATTGCATTGCATAATAACACAGAGGGGAATTTCACAATAAAAAATTATCTGCCCACTGGTGACAGAAAGGGTGATGCAAGAAATCTGAATATTTCTACACAACAGGATTTTGATGATTTTTTTATTACAACCGATGAAAATATATTCAGCAGTATGAAAGATGCTGGTTACAATATCATGTTGCAGGATAATATCAATGCCAGAGAAGATGGGTCGCTGAGTGTGTATTGTGGTAAAAAAAATATGCCGTATGTAAACCTGGAAACACAGCATGGTAAAGTGGCGCAATACAAAGAAATGATGGAAAAATTATTAGATTTCCTGGACAAACCGATTCAAAACTTTATCACTTATAATTTTCAGATTCTTTCAAAAGATTTCAAGAATGAAATCAATCTGAATTCCGGTATTAAAATTTATTTCAATGAAAAAGAAGTTGGCAAAATATCTTCAATTGAATTGACAGATGATAAAGAAGTTTTTAAAGGAAAGCTTTCAATGAATACTGATTTTCCAATTTACTCCAACTCAGATTTCTTTTTGATTCAGCAATTAACCGGCGACCCTATTATTGAAATAAGGATTGATCCTACAAGAGAGAAAAATACCTTGGATAATAAAATTGATTTGCTTCAAATTCACCTATAGTCTTTTTCTCCCTTTCCATCTACATTTTTTTTTCGTACATGTGAATGTGAATAATACCTAAATAAGTATTAGAATTATTTTTGGTGTATCGTCGTTTGAACCCTATTTTTGCACTCCCAAAAAAGAATTGGTTATCTAACCAAATTTGATGATCTCGTAGCTCAGTTGGTAGAGCACATCACTTTTAATGATGGGGCCCTGGGTTCGAGTCCCAGCGGGATCACAAACTAAGCTTTCCGGAAACGGAAGGCTTTTGTTTTTTAGATTTAGTCAAAGCAAATATTGCTTCCACAATTGGTTTTCTGCTTTTTCATCTTAGGTTTGTAATCAAGTTGAAATTTTATGCAGAATTTTTTTAATAATAAAGTCGTTGTCGTTACGGGCGGCACCGATGGCATTGGTAAAGCATTGGTTATTGAGTTACTCAACCGTGGGGCTAAAGTTGCCACTTGTGGCCGTAATAATGATAAACTCTATCAATTACAAAGCGAATTTCCTTCTGCACCACTTCATACAATGGTTTGCGATGTGTCGGTTGAGCATGATTGCATCCGGTTTATTGAAACAACAATAAAGTTTTTTGGAGGTATCGATGTTATTATCAATAATGCCGGTATGAGTATGCGGGCATTAATGAAAGATGCAACAACCGAAGTGATAAAAAAAATTATGGACATCAATTTTATGGGTGTTGTGTATTGTACCAAGGCTGCTTTGCAATCGATAATCGATCGCAAAGGAACTATTGTTGGCGTATCATCACCAGCAGGCTACCGGGGTTTGCCGGGCCGCAGTGGTTACAGTGCCAGCAAACATGCATTGCAAGGCTGGCTCGAATCGTTGAGAACAGAATTAATGGAGGAAGGCGTAAATGTAATGTGGGTTTGCCCAGGCTTTACAGCTTCCAATATTCGCTATGCTGCGCTTAATAAAGATTCAAAAAGCCAGGGCAGTACAACGATGGATGAAGGAAAAATGATGACTGCCGAAGAATGTACGTTACATATTTTAAATGCAATTGAAAAAAGAAAACGGACATTGGTCCTCACATTTACCGGTAAGCGGGCCGTATTTTTAAATAAATTTTTTCCGGCATGGACAGATAAATTAATTCATAAATTTTATTTCAAAGAAGGAAAGTTGATTAAATAAAAACTACAAATAGTCAATAATAAAAGATCTTCAATATTAAATTTTAAATTTGCAATCTTAAATAATTAAATGCCATTACTCACACTCACTTCAGACATCGGTAGCCGGGATTATCTGGTGAGTGCCATCAAAGCACAATTGCTTCAAACAAATGAGCAGTTCAATATTATTGACATTTCGCATCAAATTCCACCTTTCAATTATCCGCAGGCTGCTTATGTATGCCGGAGTGCTGTTCATCATTTTCCAGAATTCTCGTACCATATTATTCTTGTCAATTTATTTGAAACCAAACCTGTTCGGTTATTACTTGCATTTCATAAAAATCAATATTACTTATGTGCGGATAATGGTTTGCTGCCAATGATACTGGAGGAAAAACCTGAACTGGTAATTGAAATCCCATTGGAGAAAGATGCTGCGACAAACACAATTTATTTAACGGGGGTAATGGGCAATACGATTAATAAACTGATTAACGGCACTTCTATACAAACTATTGGCATTGCAGATGTAAATTATATTCAAAAAAATTCATGGCAACCTTTGCCGGGTGAAAACTGGATCGAAGGGTTAATAATTTTTATAGATAATTTTGAAAATGTAATTATTAATATCACCCGCAGTTATTTTGAAGAACAACGAAAGGGAAGGAATTTCAGAATCGTTTTTAAACGGGATGAAGTAATAACAAAAATAAGTGAGACCTATGCTGATGTAGAAGAAGGTGAGAAACTTGCTTTTTTTAATAACGCCGGCTATCTTGAAATTGCTATCAACAAAGGAAATGCTGCCGGATTGTTTGGGCTAAAAGGTTTTTCTGAAAAACAAATACAAATAAGCGGTATTTTACAAAGCAAACTTTACTACCAGACTGTCAGAGTCTATTTTGAATAATCTTTTTTAAAACCCCTTAACACAGTGTAACAGAGTTTCAGCGTTACACAGAGTGGTTACTTACAACTCTTCACCCCCAAGCCACTTTTATTTTTATAAAATATCCAGCGTATAACCAACTATCCAAAAGAAATCTAAAATCTGCAATCTAAAATCTAAAATTCCCCCCTGCTTCCCTATTTTTGCTTCCTTGCAAAAAATCAACCTTCTATGAGTTTTAAAAAAGTGAACAACCTTACCGGTTGGGCAGTATTTGCCATTGCGTTCTTAACTTATTTTCTTACCCGTGAGGCACGGGGCAGTCTTTGGGATTGCGGCGAGTTTGTAGCCTGTGCTTACAAAGTACAGTTGCCTCACCCACCCGGTGCACCCGTCTTTGTTTTGCTCGGTCGTTTCTTTGTAATTCTGTTTGGAGATAATCCAATGACAGCCGCAAATGCTGTAAACTTTATGAGTGCCATAGCCAGTGCATTCACTATCCTTTTTCTTTTCTGGACCGTTACACATTTTGGTCGCAAAATGTTTGTAAGTGTTGGCGAAGACATGACAGGTGATCAACTTTTTGCAACAATGGGTGCCGGTGTTGTGGGTGCATTAGCTTATACTTTCAGCGATTCATTCTGGTTTAGTGCTGTAGAAGGTGAGGTTTATGCCTTATCTTCTTTTTTTACCGCATTAGTATTTTGGGCTATGCTGAAATGGGAACATGCTGATGAAAAAGCAGCAAACGATGTGGGTGAAAAAGCAAGAGCAGACCGATGGATTGTGTTTCTGTTTTTTATGATGGGGCTTTCGATTGGTGTACACTTATTAAACCTCCTCACCATTCCTGCCATTGTAATGATTTATTATTATCGCCGCTTTCAATCCTCAAATAAAGGTGCTGTACTGGCATTTTTAATTGGAGCTATGGTAACCGGATTGGTAATGGTTGGGGTTATTCAATATTCAATGAAAGCTGCTGGTATATTCGACGTATTTTTTGTAAACAGTGTTGGCTTACCATTTTTCTCCGGCTTTGCTATTTATTTTTTAATTATAGCCGCATTAATTTACCTGGCAATAAAATTCAAAGAGAAAAATGTTAATAGAAAAACATTGATGATCTGGTTTGCAATTTTCTTATGTCTTTCATTACTTCCTTTTATTGTAGGTGTTGGAAGTGGCATTGCACAATTTGGGAAGTTTATTTTAATTGCAGGCTTAGGTGTTGTAGCAGGATATTTCTTTAAACCAACTGCATTAAAAATATTAAAACTCAGTTTATGGTGCTATGCCTTTATGATGCTGGGGTATTTTGTTTATTTCTCCGCTATCATTCGCAGCAATGCTAATCCGCCGATTGATATGAACAATGTTGACAATCCAATTAACCTTGTTTATTATTTAAGCCGTGAGCAATATGGTTCTGCACCGTTGTTATACGGTCCCCATTTTGTAGCACAGCGTTTAAAAGAAGATAAAGACAATGATGGTTACTACGATTTGAAAGAAAAAGAAATGCGGTATGTAAAAGGTAAAACGAAATACATACCGATAGGAAAAGATAAAGAAGCCTTGTATGAACCCGCCGATATGCAATTGTTTCCCCGTGTGTGGGATGCCAGCAATGATCAGGGGCATGCTGATTTTTATTCGAAATGGCTTTCTTTAGAAGAAACACAAATTCCGGAACAACCTTATGAGGCACCTACCTATGCTGATAATGTAAATTGGTTTTTCACGTATCAAAACGGGTTTATGTACTGGCGGTATTTTATGTGGAATTTTGCCGGCAAACAAAATGATGTACAGGGATTAGGAAATAAAAGAGATGGTAACTGGCAAACAGGTATTTCTTTTATTGATAATAAAAGACTGGGCGATCAGTCTAAAATGCCGGACACAATCAGAAATAATAAAGCGAATAATAAGCTCTTCCTGATTCCATTCTTGCTTGGTATAGTAGGTTGTGTAGTTCATTTTTTAAAAAATAAAAAAGATTGGGTTGTAAATTTCCTGTTGTTTTTTATTACCGGAGTAGGTGTTGTTATTTATCTGAATCAACCCGGCAATCAGCCCCGTGAACGGGATTATGCCTATGTAAGTTCTTACTATGCGTTTGCTGTATGGATCGGGCTTGCTGTAATTGGTTTTTTAAAACTGGTAAAAGAAAAAAACAACAAAGACCTTTTTCAAAATACATTGATTTATGGTTCTGTACTTACTTTCTTAATTACTGTGATGAGTTCGCAGCCCGGAAATTTTTCAGAAATAATTATAACGGCATTTTATATAACGGCTCTATTTGCAGTGTTGGTTGCCGGCGTTACCTATTTATTAAAAGCCGTTTCTTCGGGCGGGCAAAATAACCGAGTCATAAATTTTGCTTCGCTTGCTATTTGTGCAATAGCACCCATTATAATGGCGCAACAGGAATGGGACGATCATGACCGTAGTAAAAAGACCACGGCACCCGATCTGGCTAAAGATTATTTAGAAAGCTGCGCAAAAAATGCAATCATCTTTACGTTTGGCGATAATGATACCTATCCCCTATGGTATGCACAGGAAGTAGAAGGTGTACGACCTGATATCCGGATTATCAATAATAGTTTGTTGGGTATTGATTGGTATATCAATCAGCTTCGCTACAAAGTAAACCAGGCAGATTCCATCGATGTGATCTGGAGCCCCGAACAGATAGAAGGAAGAAACCGTGAGTATATGTTTTATGATCCGAACAGCACCAAAGCATCGCAGGATGTATATTATGATTTGTATGATGCTATGAAAGTTACATTAGGCGAAGTATCGCTGGATGCGGCTACCGGACGAGATGTGGGTAGAAGAACTTTCCCGGTAAAAAGATTTAAAATACCTGTTGATTTAAATTTGGTAAGAAATAACGGAACCGTAAATGCAACAGACAGTGTATTGTCAGATGTGCTTATCGAAATACCTGAAAGTAAATTGCGGGGTGGTATTATGCGGAATGATTTTATTATTCTGAATATTATTGCTGCTAACAAATGGAACCGTCCTATTTATTTTACCGCACCCATTGGTGAACTTGGGTTTGCACAATACCTGCGCAAAGATGGATTGGCTTATCGCTTAGTTCCGGTTGCAAATAAATATCCGCAGCAAAACTGGATAATAGAATCGAAACTTCGGGAGTTAAGCAATGTGATACGGGTGGGAATGGGTACGCAGATCCGTGATAACAATTCGGATACCATGGCCAAAAACCTTTTAGAAAAATATGCTTTCGGTGGTGCATCTTTAGCCAATACATATTTTGATGAAGAAAACCGCAGGCATTTATTAAATATCCGGGAGATCTATGCAGAAGCTGCAGGTAACCTGGCAGATGAAGGCAAACGTGAGCAGGCACAAAAAATAATTGATAAAGTAGATAAAGGCATCAGCCCATCAAATCTTCCTTATGGTTTGGTAAGCCGTTTTGGAAATCATAACCAGGTTTCGTTGCAATTTCTGGAAGCTTGCTATAAAGCCGGTAAAACTGAGTTGGCAGAAAAAATAAAAACTGAATTAAGTAAAGATTTGAAACAACAGCAATCGTATTATACGTATATGCAATCAGAAAAGCCGGATTCGTATGCGCCGCCGAAGCCGAGGTTGAGGGTCATCAGGCCG
>JANOFP010000233.1:0-2541 GCA_031413675.1 Bacteroidota bacterium | reverse complement strand
TAGTTAAACCCATGCGTTCTTTTTTGCTGTCGGCACGGTTCATGATCAGTTCGGCTGCTGTGTGCCCATGGATGGCAAAATGCAATTTGTTCTGAACCGACGCAAAAAAAGTTTGTGTTACCCCATCATCCGTTTTGTAGTCCATCTATGCAATGGCATGGTTATCTTTTGGTAAAAATTTCGTTCGCTTGCCCGTATCTCTCTTATTTCAGCAAGTAAATTATCGAAATATGTTTTACTTAAAAATGCTCCGTTCTTCAACCGTTCTTTGTCAAGCACATAACCACGAATGGCAAAATCTCTTAATACCGAAGTAGCCCATTGCCGGAACTGCGTTGCCCGTTGCGAATTGACACGATAGCCAATTGAAATAATTACATCTAAATTGTAGAACTCCACATCACGGTTCACTTCCCGTTTACCTTCGGTTTGAACTATTCGAAAATTTCGAATAGTTGCCGCTTCCTGCAATTCGCCACTCTTGTAAATTTCTTTAAGATGATAATTGATGGTGTTTACTTCAACTTCAAAAAGAGCAGCAATCATTTTTTGGGTAAGCCATACAGTTTCATCCTGCACCATTACCTCAATGGTGTTTTCGCCTGCCTGCGAAGTAAAAATTAAAAACTCGGCTGTACTGTTTCGTATCTGTATTTTTTTATTTGCCATCTGTTTTTTGCTTTTTCAACCAGTAAGGGTTCCTTAATAGTTTAAATTATCTTATTCTTGTTTTCCTTCCAACTCTTTTTGCAAAACCGTAAACCCAGTCCGGCTTATGTAAATAATAGTTTCCAGGCGGCCAGCATTAATACTGCTGCCAGTAAATATTTTAATAAAGTTTGTTTAAAGCGGAGAGAACCAAAATAAGCCCCGCATAAACCGCCTGTAAAAGCAATCGCTACATACCAATACATATCCGGGCTGAATTGAATTCCTTTTGTCAGTTGCCCGGCCAGCCCGGACAACGAATTAACAAAGATGAACAAAGCACTAATAGCGGCTGTTTGTTTCATATCTGCCCATTTAAGCAATAACAGTACTGGCGACAGAATAATTCCCCCGCCAATTCCAATCAATCCCGAAAGAAAGCCAATAGCGGCGCCGATGACTAACGACAAAGCTGTATTTGTTTTTTTTATTTCTTCCTGCTTCAGGTTGGGAAAGAATAAAAAACGGGTGATGGGTATCAGCAGTAACAAACCCAGTGTTTTTTTATATACATCTGCATCCAGCGTAATTAATCCACCCACAAAAGCCATGGGTACAGATGCAATGGCAAAAGGCAGAAATATTTTCCAGTTAAAATGTTTGCCGCGGTAGAATTGTATAAATGAAGTGAGTGATACAAAAAGATTCAGCAGCAAAGCTGTAGGCTTCATTACATCCGGGGTCATGGTGAAAAGAGCCATCAACGCAAGGTATCCGCTGGCGCCACCATGTCCTACGGATGCATACAAAAATGCCACCAGGAACAAAAGAGGATAGAACAGTATAATATTATCCATTTGAAGACAGCGTTATACAGGTAATAAATGGATTTCAACTATTTCACCTTTCTCACAGGTTGTTACCGCTTCCTCTATTTTTATTAAGCAATTAGCATTGGCAAAAGAGCTTAAACGATAAGACTCCTGTGCATGTAAGGCGGTAACGGTTGTCCCATCATAAAATCCTTTTAAAAAATGAGTAAGCCCGGCTGCTTTTTTGAAAGGGTCTGCCAATGGAACCCGCATCACCCTTAAACCAGTTTTTTGTTTACTTATTCTTCTTAATGCCGGTTCCACATATTCATAAAAACAGGTAAGCACCGATGCCGGGTTACCGGGCAGGCCAAAAATTAGTTTATTTTCTTTTTTACCAAAATAAAATGGCTTGCCCGGCCGCTGTTTTATTTTATGAAATATTTTTTCAACTCCATTTTGTTCAGCTGCCGCGGCTACAAAATCATAATCACCAACACTGACGCCGCCTGTTAAAAAAATCACATCGCTTTGTTGCAATGCTTCTTTCAGCACCTGTTTTACTTTCTCCAAATCATCTTCTGCCCTGCAAATTTTTACCTCATTTATATGTAATTGTTTCAGTGCAGCCTGCAATGAATATGAATTGGATTCATATACCTGGCCGTGCAATAATGGCTGGCCCGGAGCCTGCAATTCATTTCCTGTAACAATAATGCTGACAGAAGGATGCGGATATATTAAAACTTCCGTGATGCCAATGCCGGCGAGAAACCCAATAGCCGCAGGCATTAATAAAGTATCTTTTGCTAAAGCCAGTTCACCGGCTTTTATTTCTGAGCCTGCAATCCGTATGTTAGACCCGGGTAGTATGTTTTCATCTGTTATAACCAAACAATCATTTTCAATCTTTGTTTTTTCCTGCATCACTACCGTATCAGCCCCGGGCGGAACTGCGGCGCCAGTAAAAATGCGAACAGTGTTTTCAGCCGATAAAGAAAATGTTTCCTTACTTCCCGCTGCCATTTCGCCTTTTATCTTTAATAATTTACCGGTTTTCCAGCCATGAAACGAAAAGGCA
>JANOFP010000232.1:0-2157 GCA_031413675.1 Bacteroidota bacterium | reverse complement strand
AAGCATGTACTGCTTCATTATTCTCATAATAACGGCCATCAATACTAACATCATAATTTGCACTGATACGCAGTGTTACACTTTGTGCTTTTGCAGATATTGTAGCGGCTAATAATGCGGATACAATAAATATGGAAAATTTTTTCATGATTTTGTTATTTAAAGATTTAACCTTTTGTTTCCAACCGGTAAAAACAAAAAGAATGTTTATTTTATTTCCGGTTGATTTTTAATAAGTCACTACACTATTTCAAAGGGGGTGCCAGCTTTTATAAAACCAACATTGTAAGTGTTAAGATATTCAATCCGTATTTTAACATACCTGATTTCGGAGGGTAATATCATTTCATTTAAAGAGTCAGTCAGGGTCTATTGCTGGCTCTTGGTAATATCTTACATGCTGAGGAGTTAAAATGTACTGTTTAAGATTGGGGGTGTAAATATTTTTATTATTTGATTTTTCAATTGAAAATTTATCTATCTTTTCTGTCTCTTAATCCCCGCTCCTGAATTCTCTTCGTTATCCCCCTTAGTAAACTGAAATACGAAATAGTCACATTAATACTCTTAATGAGTTTCTAAATATTTTTTTAAACTAAAACAAACACAACATGAAAAGGATTTTTTTATTGTTACTTATGGCATTAAGTCTAGCTACCTATGCACAGCCACCGGCACCTGTTAAAGATTTGGCCACTGTAAATACAGTTAAGCCTAAAAAAGGCCAGAAGATGGCCTTTGAAGCTGCCTACAAAACACACGTTGCAAAATTTCACAAGGCAGATGAAAAAATTTCGGTTTATGAGATAATAACTGGCCCCCATTCCGGTTCTTATCATCTTGTAAACAGTGAAAGGTCTTATGCTGACTTTGATAAAGAAAGGGCCGATGCTGCTGCTCACAATCTTGATCTTGATAAAACTTTTTTTCCTTTGCTGGAAGAAACGATGAATGCCACTTACCGGTTTATCGATAGTTGTAGCTGGCAACCAGAAGTTGTAGCTGAAAGTTTTTCAGTATCTGTTAGTCATTTGAAGGAAGGTATTAATCTGAATGATTACAGAAGAGAGATTGCAAGAGGATTTAAAATTCAAAAAAAAATGGCTAACCCAATGATGGCAAATTTTAGCAACAGTTTTTGGGATCAATTATGGGATGGAAGCGACCAGGTTACAGTTACCATCAGAAATCTTAAAGACGGATTTAAATCTTTACAGCAAGGATTTTATGGTACTCCAACACCACCAGCGGCAGGAACTCCATCTTTCCGGGATCATTATTCTAAAGAATATGGATACGATGCATGGGATGCAAGAGTAAAAATTCAAGAAGGCGCAGTTGTAAAATCCGAAGTGTATCTTATGAAATTGAGAAAAGATCTGAGTTCTCAATAAGAGTTCTTATTAATATCAAGGGGTTGTCTCAAAAGTGAAAAATTTAAACACAGAGTTACAGAGTGTTTGAGTTTTACAGAGAAAGTAAAATTGGAAATCAATACTCTGTGTAACTCTGTTTCTCCGTATCTCTGTGTTGAAAATATTTTTGAGACAACCTCTTTTTATTTTAAAGGTGTTTTGCATCGGTAGCTCATTCTGTCAGCATCCTGTTTTTAATCATTATCTTTCCAGAGCTAATTTTATTTAAAACATGGACAATTCAAAAGACCTGCGCCTCGCCGTTTTAATTGATGCTGATAATATCCCTCACCGCTTAATTGGTGGCATACTGGAAGAGATTGCTAAATATGGTGTACCAACTTTTAAACGCATTTATGCAGACTGGACCAAGCCACATGTAGCCGGATGGAAATTGGTTTTATTGGATCATGCTATTACGCCTATTCAACAATACAGTTATACAACCGGAAAAAATTCTTCTGACTCTGCACTCATCATTGATGCGATGGATATTTTATATACGGGCCGGGTAGATGGGTTTTGCGTGGTAAGTAGCGATAGCGATTTTACCAGGCTGGCTACAAGATTGAGAGAAGCCGGAATGAAAGTATTTGGAATGGGTGAGCAAAAAACACCTTCAGCATTCCGGGCTGCCTGCGATAAATTTATTTATATAGAAATATTAGATCAACAAGAAGCAACCGGGCCAAAGCAAATTAAACTGGTCGATCTTCGGAAAAAAGAAAAAGTAATCAGTAAA
>JANOFP010000231.1:0-13423 GCA_031413675.1 Bacteroidota bacterium | reverse complement strand
AAATTAATCTGGCACTTCAGGCTTTTATCAATGAGCCATTTCAAATCCGTAAAAAAGAAATATTTGATTTTAAAAATGTAAGCAGGTCTGATAAAAGGATACTTATTATTGGTGCAGGTCCTGCAGGGTTATTTGCAGCTTTAAAAATGATTGAGGCAGGGGTAAAGCCAGTTATAATTGAAAGGGGCAAAGATGTAAAAGCTAGGCGTAGGGATTTAGCAGTATTAAATAAAGAAGGAATTTTAAATCCCGAAAGCAATTATTGCTTTGGCGAAGGAGGGGCTGGTACTTATAGCGATGGCAAACTTTATACACGTAGCAGCAAACGTGGTGATGTAAGCAGGATATTAAACTTATTTGTGCATTTTGGTGCTAGCGAAAAAATACGATACGAAGCTCATCCGCATATAGGAACAAACAAACTACCTCAGATAATTACGGCTATCCGCGAAAAAATAATAGAATGTGGCGGGGAAATACATTTTGAGAAAAAAGTTGTGGATTTTATTTTACAAAAAGAAAAAATTACAGAAGTAATTACTTCCGGTGGTGAAAAAATTTCAGGTGATGTTGTTATTCTTGCAACGGGGCATTCAGCTAAGGATATTTTTACGCTTTTGCATTCAAAGCAAATTTTAATAGAATCAAAATCGTTTGCTTTGGGAGTACGAGTTGAGCATCCTCAATCTATTATTGATAGTTCACAATATCATTGCGTAGTCAGAAATGAATTTCTTCCTCCAGCTTCTTATAGTTTAGTGCATCAGGTTGGTGGTCGTGGTGTTTTTTCTTTTTGCATGTGTCCGGGTGGAATAATTGCACCCGCAGCAACAAACCCTGATGAATTGGTTGTAAACGGATGGAGCCCTTCTAAAAGAAATAACCCCTATGCTAATAGTGGTATTATAGTACAGGTAGAATTAAAAGATGCTGTTCATTATTTTGAAAAAGAAGATAAATCCATTTCATCCTTAGAAAATGATCCTCTTTTATTAATGAAGTTTCAGGAATCTATTGAGCAGAAAGCATTTGGAGCTGGAGGAGGAAAATTTCTGGCTCCGGCACAACGATTAGTTGATTTTACAAACAATAAAATTTCTCAATCCTTACCACCATGTTCCTATTTGCCGGGATTGAATTCTGTTTCGCTACAAAACGTTCTCCCATCTTTTATTTCTCAAAGCCTTCAACAGGCTTTTAAAGAGTTTGACAAAAAAATGCGGGGATATTTTACAAACGAAGCAATTGTAGTGGCTACAGAATCCAGAACCTCATCTCCGGTTCGCATTCCCCGCAATGCTGAAACCTTGCAGCATCCGCAAATAAAAAATCTTTATCCATGTGCAGAAGGTGCTGGCTATGCCGGTGGCATTGTAAGTGCGGCAATGGATGGTGAAAATTGTGCTGCAATGGCTATGTTAAGTATAAAAACTTAAGTTCATCTTATTATCATTTGTAGTTATATCAATTACTATATGCGTTTTAATCCTCTAATAAATCATTTCACGAAAAAAAAAGGATGTTAAGGGTTACTAAACTATTTTTGTCACACAAATTAATATTATGCCCATACTGGAACTGCAAAACCTGAAAAAATATTTCGCCAATCAAAAAGCCGTGGATGATATAAGTGTAAAGATTAATAAAGGGGACATTTTTGGCTTATTGGGCCCTAACGGTGCCGGTAAAACCACACTCATACGAATGATAACCGGAATTTTTTATCCGGATGAGGGACAAATCGTTTTTGATGGTAAAAAATTTGACCCGGTTAATGATGTAATTCATATTGGTTATATGCCTGAAGAGAGAGGATTGTACAAAAAAATGAAAATCGGGGAACAGGCAATGTACCTGGCCCAACTGAAAGGCATGAAAAAAAACATTGCCTTTGAAAAAATAAAAGAGTGGTTTGTGAAATTTGAAATGGAAAGTTGGTGGAATAAAAAAGTGGAAGATCTGTCCAAAGGGATGAGCCAAAAACTCCAGTTTGTTACTACCGTTTTACACGAACCGAAATTGATTATTCTGGATGAACCTTTCAGTGGTCTGGACCCCGTGAATAGTAATTTGATAAAAGATGAAATTTATAAATTGGCTCAACGTGGCTCAACTATTATTTTCAGTACACACCGGATGGAACAGGTGGAAGAAATATGTAATCATATTATACTCGTAAATAAAGGAAAGAAAATTCTGGATGGAACGGTTAAGCAGGTAAAGCAAGAGTTTAAGGAAAATCTATTCAGCATAGGGCTTGCCCAGAATTTATTGAATATAAATGGCGATGCTCCGTTTGAAATAAAAGGGAATGAGAAAGGAAACACGGTTATTAAAATAAATGAAGGCAACAGCCCGAATGATGTGCTAAGTTATCTGCTTCAGCATGGAAGCAACATACATTCCTTCAATGAAATACTGCCTTCGCTGAATGAAATTTTTATAAAATTAGTTGAAGGGACACCCTCAACAAGGCAATTTCAGGCTCAGTGATTTTTTTTTAAAACTCAGTCAACACCTAAAAATATTTTATGAATAAAATTTGGTTGATTATAAAAAGAGAATACATAACAAGAGTAAGAAATAAAACATTTTTACTTTCTACTATCTTATTACCATTGGTAATTGTACTATTTATTGTAGGTAGTGTATTCTTTGCGTCCACATCCGGCGATAGCAAAAAAAGAATTGCAGTCGATGACAAAAACGGAGTGCTGGCGAAATTTTTAAAAAGCGATTCTTCTAAAATGGAATTCGTTTTTAATGCAGGTGTGGATACCAGCAATTTTGCCGGCAAAGGATTTGACGGTTATTTATATTCAGTAGACAGTGTTGGGAAGATATTGTTATTAAAAACGGTAAAAGCGGCTTCACCAGAAACAATGGACCGGATAAAGAGCAGGCTAAACAGTGCTTATGTGAGTGAGAAATTACTGGAAAAAAATATTACCGTAAATGAGGTCGATTCGATTAATAATGCTTCTTCTTCCTATTATTCTGTTGATAATACCGATGAGAAAAACAAAAATGTGAATTCGGGTATTAATGCCGGCATCGGAATGTTTAGCGGAATTTTAATATATATGACGATGTTTATTTTTGGTGCAATGGTGATGCGGGGTGTAATGGAAGAAAAGACAAATCGCATAGCCGAAGTAATTGTGAGTAGTGTAAAACCATTTCAACTTATGATGGGTAAAATTTTAGGAATTGGCGCAGTTGGTCTTACTCAACTTTTATTATGGATAATTCTTATCACCATTATTTCATTTGCAGCTTTATCGTTTCTGCCTTCAGATATGATGGCACAGGTACAGCAGCTACAAAACAATCCGGGAGTAATGACACCCAATGTGGTACAATATAGTGGTACCGCAAAAGCTATTGCAAATCTGTCATCATTAAACTGGGGATTAATTTTAGGAATGTTCCTGTTTTATTTTATTGGGGGTTATCTTTTTTATTCATCTTTATTTGCTGCGGTTGGTAGTGTAATAAATGAAGACCCTCAGGAAGCTCAATCCTTAATGCTCCCGATCATGATGCCGATTATTTTTTCATTTATAATTATGACAAGTAATGTGAATACTCCCGATAGTCCAATTATGGTTTGGGCTAGCATCATTCCTTTTAGTTCTCCAATCGTTATGATGTCGAGAATAGCATCTGCACCACCGCTTTGGCAAATTGCTATATCAATGGTATCCTTAATTGCTGGCTTTATTCTTACTACCTGGTTTGCAGCTAAAATTTACCGTACCGGAATTTTATTATATGGTAAAAAAGCAAGCTGGAAAGAAATGATTAAGTGGATGCGTAAATCGTAATTCAATTAAAAAATCTTTTTGAAAGCATTCTGGTATCCTTATCAGAGTGCTTTTTTGTTAAAATTCTGTTGAATGAAAAAAAACAATTAGCTAATACGAATAAAATCGTATGTTTGATTTCGAATAGCCGAAAAACAAATTTCTTAATCAACAATTTATTTTTATGAAACCTCAAACCTCTGTATTAAAACCACTGGCTATAATTTTAGCCGTAGTTGGTTTATCTGTCATTCTTATTTCATGGGATTATCTTCCTCCCGGTTTTCGTTTTGCCGGCAATGATAACTATTCCGATACCGTTCCTCCGAAAAAAAATAAGATGGAACGTGAAAAGAAAGTTCGTGATTTGGATGAAGCTCTTGAAGAACTGGAAAATGCCGATCTGAAAGTGGATTTAGACAAAATAAAAAAGGAAATTGATGAGGCCATGAAAAATTTTGATGGCGATAAGATAAAACTGGAAATAGAAAACGCATTGCGGAATGTGGATATGAAAAAAATCCAGGCTGAAATAAATCAATCGCTTGCAAAAATTGATGGCAATAAAATAAAACTGGAAATCGAAAACGCAATGAAGTCAGTTGATATGGATAAAATCAGACATGAGGTAGAACTGGCAATGAAGGATGTAGATATGAATAAAATAAAAGCTGAGGTAGAAGAAAGTATGAAGAAAATAGATTTGGATAAAATAAAAATGGAAATCGACTTGAGCAAAATGAAGGATATGGAACTTGAGCTTAAAAAAATTGGACCCGAAATTGAAAAATCATTAAAGAAAGCTAAAGTAGAAATTGAAAAAGCTAAAGTTGAGTTGAAGGATTATAAAAAATTTATAGATGGTCTGGAAAAAGATGGATTAATAGACAAAAAATCCGGCTATAAAATTCAACATAAAGATGGCGAACTTTTCATTAATGGGAAAAAGCAACCAGCCGATGTCTATAATAAATACAAGAACTTTTTAGAAAAACATCAATCCCTTAATCTTAACACCGATGAAGATTTTGATATTAATATAGACTGAATCCAATTTTGAATAACGAATAAAATCCCGTGTCAGGTTATTCTGATCCGGGATTTTTTTTGGATAACACAGGAAAGTATTTCCCCTGTCGGTTTGTTCTTATCTTCGCACCCTTCTTATATGAGTAAAGTAAAAACAAACGGTGTAGTGCCGGAGCTTATCAATCACGATGCAATTGAAGTGTTTGGTGCAAGGGTACACAACCTGAAGAATATTGATATTTCAATTCCCAAAAATAAATTGGTTGTTATTACCGGCATCAGTGGCAGCGGAAAATCATCCTTAGCTTTTGACACAATTTATGCCGAAGGTCAGCGTAGGTATATGGAAACTTTCGGTGCTTATGCACGTCAGTTTATTGGCGATATGGAAAGACCTGACGTGGATAAAATAACCGGCTTGTCTCCCGTAATTTCAATCGAACAAAAAACCACGAATAAAAATCCCCGAAGTACGGTTGGTACAGTAACAGAGATTTATGATTTTCTACGTTTATTGTATGCAAGAACCGGCGAAGCTTATTCATACAACACAGGTAAGCGAATGGTAAAATGGTGCGAAGACGAAATTGTAGCAAATATTTATAAAAAATTTTATAATAAAAAAATAATACTGCTTGCCCCGATTGTACGTGGCAGAAAAGGACATTATCGTGAATTGTTTGAAGATTTAAGAAAGAAGGGTTATTTGAAAGTAAGAGTAGATGGAGAAATAAAAGACATCGTTCCAAAGATGCAGGTTGATCGTTATAAGATTCACGATATCGAACTGGTAGTTGATCGGATGAAAGTGGATGAAGAATTTAAAACAAGAATCAGTCAGAGTGTACAACAATGTTTGAAGCTTGGAAAAGATTTAATGTTTGTTGCCCCCCCGCCTCCGCAAGATGGCGGAGGGATCCGCAAAGACTCCTCAAATGAAAAAAATAATTCTAAATCGAAAGACTCTAAAGCCTCTTCTTCGGAGGGGTTTGGGGAGGCCTCGTATTCCAAATTACTGATGTGCGAAGAAACAGGAATCAGTTATGAAGAACCGTCACCCAATGCTTTTTCATTTAATTCGCCGTATGGTGCTTGCCCGGTTTGTAAAGGTTTGGGAAATGTATATACGATTGACTTAAACGAAGTTTTATCCGACACATCCAAAACTGTAAAGGAAGGAGGAATTGCACCATTAGGAGAAGAAAGAAATGCAAGCGTATTTCTTCAAGTGGCAGCTTTTGCCGCTAAGTATAAAATTAAATTAGATAAAGCCGTTAAAGATATCCCTCAGGCTCAGTTGGATTTATTGCTCTATGGGGACAAAAATATTAATCCTTCACTTGAAGTAGATGTAAATGATGAATCGGTTCCGCATGAATATACGGGCAGTTATGAAGGTATCATCCCTATGCTTAAGAGATGGTTTTCTTCATCGAATAGTACCGAATCGTTACGGGAATGGGTGCAACAATTTATGACTTTAAAAACATGTAACTCCTGTAATGGTGCAAGATTAAAAAAAGAAAGTTTGTGGTTTAAAATTTTGGGAAGAAATATCGCAGAGCTGAGCGAAATGAATCTGGATAATCTTGCAGCCTGGTTTGATGGCATCGAATTAAGAATTACTGATAAACAAAAAGCGATTGGCAAGGATGTATTGAAGGAAATAAAAGAACGTTTACAGTTTCTGTTAGATGTTGGATTAACCTATTTAACACTCAATCGATCCTCTAAATCATTAAGCGGTGGAGAAAGCCAGCGAATTCGGTTGGCAACTCAAATAGGATCTCAATTGCAAGGAATCACATATATTTTAGATGAGCCATCAATTGGTTTACATCAGCGGGATAATCACCGGTTGATTGATGCCTTAAAAAATTTAAGAAATATCGGCAACAGTGTTTTGGTGGTGGAGCATGATAAAGATATTATGCTTGCAGCCGATCATTTAATTGATATTGGTCCGCTTGCTGGTTTTCATGGTGGAAGAATTGTAGCACAGGGAGAACCTTCGGCATTATTAAAAATAAACACACTTACATCTTCTTATATCAATGGATTTAAAAAAATTGCAATTCCAGGGGAAAGAAGAAAAGGAACGGGAAATTTTATCGAATTGAAAGGGGCAAAAGGAAATAACCTTCAAAGTGTAAATGTAAAATTTCCGTTGGGAAAATTTATTGTTGTTACAGGAGTCAGCGGTAGCGGAAAATCAACATTGATAAATGAAACTCTTTATCCAATTCTTTCAAAACATGCTTATGATTCAAAAACAATACCGCTTGAATATAAATCAGTAAAAGGGCTTGAACATATTGATAAAGTAATTGAAATAGATCAAAGTCCTATTGGAAGAACACCACGAAGCAATCCCGCAACGTATTGCGGATTTTTTACAGACATCCGAACTTTGTTTGCCTCAATTCCTGAAGCAAAAATTCGGGGATATACTGCTGGCCGTTTTTCTTTTAATGTAAAAAGTGGCCGGTGTGAAGTATGTGAAGGTGGAGGTATGCGGGTCATTGAGATGAATTTTTTACCAGACGTATATGTGCATTGTGAAAAGTGTAATGGTAAAAGATATAACAGAGAAACGTTGGAAATCCGGTATAAAGGAAAATCAATTGCCGATGTATTAAATATGACAGTAGAAGAAGCAACCGATTTTTTCAGAAACATACCTTATATTTTTAGAAAAATAAAAGTGCTGGAAGAAGTGGGGTTGGGCTATATCACATTAGGTCAGTCTGCAGTAACGTTAAGCGGCGGCGAAGCACAACGTGTAAAACTTTCTACCGAATTGGGTAAAAGAGATACGGGTAAAACATTTTATATTTTAGATGAACCAACTACGGGTTTGCATTTTGAAGACATACAACATTTATTGGATGTATTGAATAAACTGGCCGACCGTGGCAATACCGTATTAGTGATAGAACATCATATGGATGTGATAAAAGTAGCTGATCATGTTATTGATATTGGACCCGAAGGTGGAGACGGGGGCGGCAAAATCTTATTTGAAGGAACACCGGAAGATTTATTGAAATGCAAAGAAAGTTATACTGCAGAGTTTTTGAAATTGGAACTTAAATAAAAAGTCCCGCAGTTTTTTTACGGGACTTTTTTTTAACACTAGTAATTATATCAATTAAAAAGCGAATTAAGATTAGCTCCGGGATATGCTAATCCAAAAATGGAGATAAGGATTTTCCTGAGAATCAACCCAATTACCACAAACACAACTATCATTGTTATTAATGAAACTACATAATAACTAACCTGTTTGTCCTGAGGCGTATTTTTTAATTTAGGTAAACCGAGATATAAAAGATACAATCCATATAAACCGGCAAGACTACCTACAATTGCTAATGAAGGCAATATCGCAAACAATCCGCCTATCCATGCAGGCGTCCAGGAATAAGCAACTAATTGTACAGACTTACCCATATTTTTTTCTGATCCGAAACTTGGGGCTAATGCATCAATAATAAATGCACTTACAAATACACTTAATAAAGCACCGAGTAAGACCGTAAGTCCCTGATAAAGCCCCCAATCCATTCCTTTTAGTCTTATACCAAATCCGAAATTAACTCCAATTAAACCAAAACCGATAAAAGCAGCAACAGCTGCTGCCCCGGCAAGAGGTAAAACATAGCCTGTTATGATTCCGGGGGTATTGGGTTGTTCACCATTAATTACATCCCATTCTTTCTGGGGAGTGATCAAAATGTTTTTGACACGATCTAGTAAATTCATAAAAGTAAATTTTGGTTATGCTAAAAGTAGGTAATGCATTTCAGAATTGAATAAAAAAGAATTACAGGTGTGAGTATGTTGTGAATGGGAATAGAGAAATAAGAATGACTTTGAAGATGCAAATGTTAGTAAACACATGAAGAATCCAGGGAGTAAAAATATTTTTTTGACTTTTGGAGAAAGAAATTTTACCCGTAATATCAGGCAGGAAAGGGTAGGAGCATCTTCTTTAATATGACTGGAACCGGCCCAATGCATATTATCATAGATGGTTACCTTTCCCTGCCTTACGGGTTGTTATGGCAAAAAAAGAACTACAGGGTTGAATACAAAAAGCAGGCAGAAAGTGTTCGGATAAAATATATACAAATGAGAGTACCAATAGAGAACGGATCAGGTTTTTTAACCAGGTATCATATTAAATCGAGCTCTCTGCCGCTTATTGTTTTTAGGTTAAGAAAAATAAGTAAAGATCTTTTTATCTGATTTCAAATTTCCCGGTTGCTTTTTCTTCATCTTCATTAAACACATGATACGTGTAAACTCCTTTTTCCAATCCGGTTATTTTAAAATGTTCATTTGTTTTCATTTTTCGGTTTACCATCAGGGTGCCTTCCAGATCAAACACAAAAAAATTAATTTCAGCTTTTTCTTTTACAATCACATGCATCTCTCTTTTAAATGCATCGGGATAAATTTTTACTGACTTATTATTTAGGGATGTTTTTACAGTTGTACTGGATTCATCTTTCTTTTTCTTTTCTGCTTCAGGATCATCCGTTGCCCATAAATTGTGGCTTACTAAAACGCCAGAAGCAAGCAGGCTACAGTAAATTGTTTTTGAAAAAGAAGCATTTGTAAAATTTAGTTTCATAGTGGTTCGGTTTTTATAGTGGTTTACAAAATAGCCTTAGAAATAAACTGGACACTTTAATTGTCTTTTTGCTCTTCCGTTTGGTGTATTATCTCCATTCAATCTCCAGCCCAGGCGTACCAGCCCGGAGAAATATGCATCATTTTCCGTAGGGTCGCCACGCTGATAATTAATATATCTTCTGTTTACAGTTGGGTTAATAATATTTTCTCTGTACATCAATTGTCTTGCATACGTAGCATCTTGCGGGGTAAGAAAAGTGCTGAAGAGTGATGGATCAATATATTTTACACTTACATCATCGATATAATCAGTAAATGTTTTTCGATGCAATACTTCAATACCGATATACATATTTTCTTTCAAAAAATATTTTACTCCAAAACCCATCGGAATATTTAATTGAGTAAGCTTGTATTCTTTTCTTGTAGGGAATTGTGGTAATCCCTGCCCTTCTAATCGTAGCGGTTTTAGTTCTACCCATTTTGTGTTTCCATTAGGTTCTATATATTCTCCTTTCGGGTTAAAATGAAAAACGCCAACGCCTATTAAACCATAGGGCCTGAATTTATATTGAAGCCCGTCATACTCTTCAAGAAAAACAGTAGGATAAATTTCCATTGCAAAATAAGCTTCGGCAAGTGTTGATTTAAATTGGAGATTTCTTTTTTTACGTTCATACTCATCTTTACCATTCGTTTTGATGATGGCATCATCGGCTTCAAGACTACCAATATTTGCAGCAAGCCGGAAACCAATCCACTCTGCAGGGAAATAGCCTGCATAGATTCCTTTTAATAATTTGGTAAACGGAAAGTTTACATCTTTTACAAATGGTTTTCCTTTTCCCCTCGTACCTCCAAGGTCTCCCAGAAAAAAGGAAGGGCCCATGCCAATACCTAATTCAAATTTGCCATTAAAAAAGCTAACCGATTGCGATTGGCTATTAATGCAAATGAGGAAAAAAATAATTACAGGAGTCAGATGCCGGATAAAAGGTACAGGTGTTCTCATTCTAAAGGATATTAACGTTTCTCTATTGGTTTTTCGAAAATCTAAAATAGAGCAACGGGTTGCACCCGAAAGAACGAATCAATAAGATTTTGTGAAATGAAGTGAAGAAAGGTTATTTCTGCTTGGTGATTTTACGATTAATCACTTTTCCGAATCATAGCAATATGGTCTAGCCCATCTTCCAAATATTTATCACCGGTTTGTATAAAACCCAATGATTCATAAAATTTCTTTAAATACAGTTGAGCACTGATTTTAATCGGCGTATTTCCAAATAACTGTTGCGATTTATCAATTGATCGTTTCATTAATTCTTTTCCAATACCATTTCTTCTAGCAGAGAGTGCAGTAACCACACGGCCAATTGAAGGTATGTTTTGATACGAAATATCAGGAGGAACCAATCTGGTATAAGCGATCAGTTTATTATCCTCCCATCCCATCAGGTGATAGGATAATTGATCTTTATCATCCAAATCCGGATAAACACAGTTCTGCTCAATTGCAAAAACAATATTGCGGAGTTGCAGGATTGCATACAACTGATGCAGAGTCAATTCATCAAATTTTTTACAAAGCCAATTCATGCTGAAATATAATATATAAATGTAAAGAATCTGTAATGTTCATAATCAAAATCAGTAATTTTAATAAAATTGTTTTTATGGATTCAAAGGATTTGAGTAAAGTACATACGCTGATAAGTGATCTGTTTAAATGGCCGGATACAAAAAAAGATTGGGAACAATTCCTGCTTAATAAAGAGCAGTTGGATTTTTTTCAGCAAAATGGTTTTCTGGCAGGTGTAAAAATGCTGGAGAATGACCAGGTAGATGTGTTGCGAAATGAATTAACTGAACTAGCTGATATCAATCATCCCGGGCATCATTTATTTTATGAATTTCATTCTAATGAATCCAATAACCCGGAAACAATTTTGTTTCATGCCTTAGGTGCCTGGAGAATAACAAAAGGCTTTCATGATGTTTTATGGAATCCGAGGTTTTTAGTTGCAGCTTCTCAGTTATTGGGAAACAAACCTGTTCGCTTTTGGCACGATCAACTATTTTATAAGCCTGCTAAAAAAGGAGGTGTGGTTGCATGGCATCAGGATTATTCATATTGGACAAGAACAAAACCTATTGCACATCTTACTTGCTGGTGTGGTTTGGATGATTCAACAAAAGAAAATGGATGCCTGCAATATATTGCTGGCAGCCATCGCTGGGGTTTATTACCCAAGCCGGTTATTGCAGGAGAATTACAGGGGATAAAAGATTTTTTGAGTGAGGAGCAAAAAAAAAAATTTGCAACACCTCAATATGCTGAAGTAAAAGCAGGCGAAGCAATTTTTCACCATCCACTAACCTTGCATGGTTCAGGTGAAAATAAAAGCGATAAACCCAGAAGGGCATTTGTAATAAATGTAATAGAAGATGGTGTCATTTCAGATGCTGATGAGCCGATGCTGACGGGTGTAAATGTAATACCAAAAGGAGAAAAAATGCAAGGGCAATTTTTCCCGTTGTTATTTAACCCGGCTTTATAAATAGAGTTCTATTGATTTTTTGTAAAAAAATAATCAGCAATTTTTAATACCCATATTTTTCTTTCCATAAATGTTTTAAAAACTTTCTGAGTTCTTCTTCCCTTACATTTTTTCCTGGGGTATAAAATGCAGTTCCGGCTATTTCATCTGGTAAATATTCCTGCGGTGAAAAATTGTTTTCAAAATTATGCGAGTACTCATAATTTTTCCCATATCCCATATTCTTCATCAGTTTGGTTGGAGCATTGCGTATATTCATTGGCACGGGTAAATCGCCGTATTGTTTTACTGAACTCAATGCAGCGCCAATTGCGACTACTGCTGCATTACTTTTTGGAGAAGCTGCCAGATACGTTACACATTGCGACAATATAATATTTGCTTCGGGGTAGCCAATTTTATTTACAGCATCAAATGCAGCATTTGCCAATACCAATGCTGTTGGGTTTGCATTTCCAATATCTTCACTTGCCAGTATTACTAATCTGCGTGCAATAAATTTCACATCTTCACCACCTTCGATCATTCGGGCAAGCCAATATACAGCAGCATTCGGATCGCTGCCGCGAATCGATTTAATAAATGCGGATATAATATCATAATGCTGTTCGCCTTGTTTATCATATAATGCAATTCTTTGTTGGGCGATATTCATTACCAGGTCATCTGTTATTTCAACATTATCTCCGGAATTATCACAGACCAGTTCAAAAAGATTCAGCAGTTTTCTTGCATCACCTCCGGAAATATTTAAAAGAGCTTCTGTTTCTTTTAACTCAATCTTTTTTGTTTTCAGCCATTCATCTTTCTTTATTGCCTGTTTTAATAATTGGATTAAATGCTTTTTATCTAATGGTTTTAAAACATATACCTGGCAGCGGCTGAGTAATGCACTATTTACTTCAAACGATGGGTTTTCAGTTGTGGCTCCAATCAATTTTATTATTCCTTTTTCAACTGCACCGAGTAATGCATCCTGTTGGCCTTTATTAAAACGGTGTATCTCATCTATAAATAAGATAGAGCCGGCTTTTGTTCTAGCCTGTTCAATTATTTCCCGTACATCTTTTACACCAGCACTGATGGCACTGAGTGTATAGAATGGAATCTTTAATGTGTTTGCAATAATATTTGCAATGGTTGTTTTACCTGCACCGGGTGGTCCCCAAAAAATCATGGAAGGAATAGAATTAATTTCTATTGCCACACGAAGAATACTTCCTTTGCCGGTCAGATGTTCCTGTCCTACCAAATCGGAAAGTGTAGTTGGCCGTATACGTTCTGCTAATGGAGTTTGGGGTTTCACTTTTTCAAATCTAATTTTATCTGCAACTCCTCAAACTGTTTATCATCAATTGTGGAAGGCGCATCCAGCATTACATCTCT
>JANOFP010000230.1:0-3433 GCA_031413675.1 Bacteroidota bacterium | reverse complement strand
GATAATGTTATAACCGCAGATTTGTTAAAACAGTTAAGTGATAAAGTGATACGATTTCTTCAAACCCGATATGCCCGTCTTTAGTTTTCCTTTATGCTTTGTTAAGTTAATTATAAAAGAACCCCAATCGTATTTATCTGGAGAGCTTTTTGAAATATTTCCTTCATAAAAAAGGAGGAAATATGAAACCGAAACTTTACATTTTAATTTCTTTATTATCGGGTACAATTTTATTCAGTTGTAAATCTGCCAACAAACTTTACAACAAAGGAAATTATGATGAAGCAATAGCATTAGCATCGAAGAAACTTCAGAAAAACCCTGATGATACAGAATTGCAAAGTTTAGTAGATGCCGCTTACCGGAATGCTGTAAGTACTCATGAATCAAATATTCGAACTCATGCCAATTCAAATAATGAAATGAAATGGGAATGGATGTATAACGAATATGCAGCTTTGCAGAATTTGTATTCGATAACGAAAGGAAATATTTCTGTTGCAAGGGTTGTAAAACCGGTTGACTATTCTTCTTACTTAGAAACGTACCGTGAAAAGGCAGCAGATATAAGAATTGAAAGAGGCGACAGATTGGTTTTACAAAATAACAGGCAGGCGTATAAAAATGCTTACCAGGAGTTTCAGCTGGCTGGCAGATTGAAGCCAAATGATTTTTCCATAAAAAATAAAATGAATGACGCCTATCAACTGGCAGTAATAAATGTAATCGTACTTCCTGCAGATGATTTTCGTTTTCAATATTCATCGTACAATAACCAAAACAACAATACGATTAATGAAACCGTATTGAACAATTTAAAATATAACAGCGGAAATGAATTTGTACGATTCTATTCGGAATGGGATGCAAGAAATCAAAATCTGAATATTGACCAGGTAATTGATATGCGTTTTTCCCAATTTAATATTGGAAGAATACGGGAGGACAGAAACACGAGAGATGTATCAAAAAAAATTATTGTGAAAGAAATAGTTTACCGTCCGGATTCTATTGTGTATGAATATGCCTATGTCACTGCAAAAATTACGTCTACTAAAAGAACAATATCTTCTGAAGGCTTGTTACAGGTAAATATCAGGGAAAATGATGGTCGCTATTTATGGAGCGATAATTTCCGTGGGGATCATAATTGGAATTCTGAGTTTTCAACATTTAACGGAGATGCAAGAGCATTAAGCGAATCAGACAAACAATTAGTAAACCGCCATGCAGCCAATCCACCCTATGAAGAAGAAATTGTTCGCCATATTGTAAATGAAATAGATAATAATATTGCAGGTAGAATACGTGATTTTTACAGAAGGTTTTAAATCAAATATGCAGAGACAAGACGTGACTTGTCTCTGCATTCTTTATTCTGCTATTGAAACCCCATCGAGCCAAATTTTTAATTTATACTCCACTCCCATTTTCAATGCATAATTTTCTTTTTCATGACTTACCGGAAAATTGTAACAAACCGGGTAGTCATAATCGCTAACTACATCCCGGATTATTTCATAAGCAGTTTGTCCAAAAGGCCTGTCAGTATCTTTATTGTCAATAAAGCCACCAATTATCAATCCCGCAAGTTTTGAAAATTTACCTGTACGTTTTAACTGATATAGCATTCGGTCAATATTATAAAGCTGCTCACCTACATCTTCCAGAAAAAGGATTTTATTTTTTGTATTGATATCAGATTTTGTTCCTACCAGATGCGCCAGCAAAGCAAGATTGCCACCAATCAATTCGCCTTTCCCTTTACCTAGCCGGTTAAATTCATGCGCATCGCAACTGTATTTTATCTTTTTCCCTTCAAGAACATTTTTTAGAGATAATATGAATTCGTTTTCATTACTACCCTCCTTTCCTTGCTGGTCATCTGTAGTAGTGTTAAATGCAGCGGCCATTGGTGCATGAAGTGTTGAAATTCTATAATTAGAATAAATATGAGAATGCAAAATAGTAATATCACTAAACCCGATAATCCATTTTGGTTTCTTCTTAAATTTTTTGAAACTTATTTGATCGATGATTCGCCCCACTCCATATCCGCCCCGCCCACATAAAACAGCATTCACATCGTCAGCATCCATCATCTCTTGAAAATCATTCAGCCTTTCTTCATCTGTACCTGAAAAATAATTTAGCGATGTACTACCCAACGTTTTTCCTGTTTTTACTTTATAGCCCCAACGCTGCAAAACATCTATACATGTCTTTGCCTTTTCAAAAGGCATGAAGCCGGCAGGACATACAATACCGATTGTATCTCCGGGTTTTAAAAAAGATGGAATTTTTGACATGAATTTCTAGATTTTAATTAAATAAATTTAAAACATCACTCCATATTTATTTTTATTAATTCAACTACATCTGTTTTTTCAACCATAATCATTTTCGTTAATCACCCAGCTACTCCTGATTTCAAACTGCAAAATAAGTAAAGCGGCAAGAATTAATTTAGGAATTAAATTACCTATAGATGAAATCAGCTTTTCGCAATGCTAAAAAAAAAGCCAACCCCGATTGAGTTGACTTGATGGTATAAAAAATATTCGTTTAATTAAACTTTAGCAAACTCACTCCGGATTACATTTAATGCACCGCCAGCTTTAAACCATTCTATCTGCTGTTGATTGTAACTATGATTTACCTGAATGGTTTCTGTACTGCCATCGGCATGGTTAAGGACAATTTGTAATTTTTTGCCAGGTGCAAAAGTTAATAGCCCTTCCACATCAATGGTATCATCTTCCAGTATTTTATTATAATCTTCTTTATTGTCAAAAGTAACGCCGAGCATTCCCTGCTTTTTCAAATTGGTTTCATGAATCCGGGCAAATGATTTTACCAATACAACTCTTACACCTAAATGACGTGGTTCCATTGCGGCATGTTCTCTTGAACTTCCTTCGCCATAATTTTCATCGCCAACTACAATTGTTCCTACACCTGCAGCTTTATAGGCACGTTGTGTGTTTGGAACGGTTCCATATTCACCAGTCAATTGATTTTTTACACTGTCTGTTTTTTCATTGAAGAAATTCATGGCACCTATCAACATATTGTTACTGATATTATCAAGATGTCCGCGGAACTTTAACCAGGGGCCCGCCATACTGATATGATCGGTTGTACATTTCCCTTTTGCTTTTATCAATAATTTTAATCCATTCAGATCCGTTCCTTCCCAAGGAGCAAATGGAGCAAGAAGCTGTAAACGTTTACTATCTCCTTTTACTACAACAGATACTTTGGTTCCATCTTCAGCTGGCGCCTGATATCCGGCATCTTCTACTGCAAAACCTTTTACAGGCAACTCATCACCTGAAGGTGGATCTAATTTTACAGCATCGCCTTTATCATTTATTAATGTATCAGTAAGTGGATTAAAATTTAAATCGCCAGCAATGGCTAAAGCAGTTAC
>JANOFP010000229.1:0-3104 GCA_031413675.1 Bacteroidota bacterium | reverse complement strand
AAACTAATCCGCAAAGGCCCCGCGGCTTTTGTACAAACAACTGAGTCAGGAAAAATGCCTGTGAACTATGACGGATTTACCGGTATTATTTCTGATGGAGCAGGTCCGGTAGATTTTACAAAAGCAGCAGAAGCGGCAGTACCCGCAGTAGTACATATTAAAACAAAAACGGCTGCAAAAAAAGTTTCGAATGAATTGCCAAGAAGCCGTAGTCGGAATGGAAATGGCATTGATAATTTTTTCGATCAGTTCTTCGATTTTGGGCCGCAGATCATACCCGAACAACAAGCATCGGGTAGTGGAGTTTTGATTGCCGAGGATGGATATATCGTTACAAACAATCATGTAATATCCGATGGTGGCGAAGGTATAGCAGAAGAAATAACGGTTACGCTTCACAATAAAAAATCCTTTAAAGCAAGATTGATTGGCAGAGATCCAAGCAGTGATTTAGCAGTATTAAAAATTGATGGCACCGGATTTCCTTTCATGATCTATGGAAATTCAGATAATGTAAAACTAGGTCAGTGGGTAATGGCAGTTGGCTATCCGCTTACACTGGAAACTACGGTTACTGCTGGAATCATAAGTGCAAAAGGAAGAACAATTGGTATCAACAGCCGTCAAAGCCGTACACCAGTTGAAGCGTTTATACAAACTGATGCAGCTATTAATCAAGGCAACAGTGGTGGTGCATTAATAAATACGGATGGACATCTTATTGGAATCAATTCTGCAATATTGGCACCGAATGGTACCTATGCTGGTTATGGATTTGCAATACCGGTAAATATTTCCCGTAAAATAGTAAACGATCTTATTCAATTTGGCAATGTAAAACGTGGCTTTCTTGGCATTTCATATATACCTATTGAATCAGAAAATGAAAAAGAAGTAAAAAAAGCCGGCATTGCAGATGGACAAGGTGTGTATGTAAGCGCTGTGCCTAGCGATGGTGCCGCATCAAAAGCTGGAATTAAAAAAGGTGATGTGATTACAAAAGTGAACAGCAATATTGTATCAAATGGTTTGGAAATGAGTGGACAGATTGCACAATTTAAACCAGGTGATAAAGTACCTGTTGTTTATACAAGAGGTGGGAAAGAATATACTACGAATGTTGAGTTGAAAGAATCTGCTGGCAAACTGGATATCGTTGAAGTGGCAACGATCAATCAACGACTCGGTGGCATATTAGAAAATCTATCAAAAACAAAAGCAGAAAGCTATAATATAGAAGGAGGCGTAGTAGTAAAAACAATTACTTCAGGCGGCGCATTAGCCCGAGCAAGAATGGAAGAAGGATTTGTAATAACCAGCGTAAACGGACGGGAAGTAAAAAACATAGAAGACCTTACAAAATTGATTACAAGTAATAATGTAAGACTCGAAGGTTTTTATCCCGGATATGACGGCACTTATACTTTCCCGCTGAATTTGAATGCTGAATAATATTGCATTGAATCAATAATTAAAAATGCCGGATTGCTTAATCCGGCATTTTTAATATGTATATGCAAAATAATATCCTCTCGACTCATTTATAAAAAACAACAGATTCCCATGCGGATAGATTAAAATGTTTTTCATTCGTAAAATCAATAGTAACTTCTTTAAATAAACTTTTAAATTCTCCTGAAACCCTGTCATCAATAATTTCAAATGGAATATTATTTTTTTCAGACAAATTTAAAATAACCAATACTTCGCTAAAACCATTCTTTCTTAAATAGGTAAACCGGTTTTCATCATCCGTAGTTTTGATTCGATAAGTCGTAACATGCTTATCTGCAGAACGAAGAGCAGGATGTATTGAATGCAGGTTCAATAATTTTTTATAAAAATCATGCAATTGATTTTCGCCAGTCCATTTGATCGGATCTTTTTCAAAAAATTTCAATGAATCATAAATAGGTAGCTCTTGTCCGCTATAAATTAATGGAATGCCATTCCAGGTGGCACTCAGCACTGCAAATGCTTTTGCTGCTTCACCCATTCTTTTATATTCACTGCCACTATGCGAGTTTTCATCGTGATTAGATGTAAAAAATAAACGCATCGCTTCTTTTGGGAAAGCCGAATCATATCGATACAAGACAGCATCTAATCCCTGAATAGTCGTTTCCTTTTTCCAATAAGCTTCCATCACATGCAAAAACTCCCAGGTATAACTTGCATCAAATGCTTCATGATAATTGGGTTCTTCAGTTTCTGCCAGCCAGAATAATTTTTTTTCTTTATCTAAAGCCCTTCTTGCAGTTTTCCAGAAATCGAGTGGTACCAGGTGTGCCATATCGCAACGGAAGCCATCAATATTAAAATGGGTAACCCAAAATTTCATGACATCAATCATTGCTAACCACAAATCCGTATTTTCAAAATTCAAATCAATCACATCTGCCCAGTCAGGAAAGGGTGGCCGAAAATTCCCCTGCTCATCTTTGGAAAAAAAATCGGGATTTGTTTTAGTCCATACATGATCCCAGGAAGTATGATTAGCCACCCAATCGATAATTATTTTAAATCCCATTTCCTGAGCTTGAATCACCAACGACTTAAAATCATCAATGATACCATATTCAGGATTTACAGTTGTAAAATCACTGATAGAATAATAGCTGCCCATTACTCCCTTACGGTTTAGTATGCCAATTGGCTGCACCGGCATCAGCCAAAGTGTATGCACACCCATATTTTTTAAACGTGGTAAATGTTTTGCAAAAGCTGTAAAGGTTCCTTCTTCAGTGTACTGCCGAAGATTGACTTCATAAATATTTGTAGTATGCGCCCAGCCAACTGATTCAAAATGTGAATTCATGAATTTAAAACCGATTTTAGTTACGGTGAAAATAAGGAATGATAACAGAAGTTAGAAAACTGGGTTAATTCATATTTTGAGGTGTTGGACATAAGAGTATATGTCTAATGATGATTTCTGGATAACCCCAACGGGGTAATATGATTATAGTAGAAATATTAATAGACGTCTGCAACCCCGAAGGGGTGAAATTTTTTAAACATGCCTTGTTAATTGTACCATTCAAACAAATACTTTTCATCAAATTCAATTTCAAATTTTTTCAGAAAATCAGTGTACTCCTGCT
>JANOFP010000228.1:0-7648 GCA_031413675.1 Bacteroidota bacterium | reverse complement strand
TCAAATTTTTCAAAATACAAAATACTGATTCAATCTGTAAAAAAATTCAATTTGCAGAATTAAAGCAAAAACATTTTCCGTATCTTTTCCGCACATAATTCTTCATGAAACTAAAATTGATTACAGTACTTCTTGTTGTTACTACAATAATTATTATAATAAGCTCCTGCTTTAATAACAAGGGTGATAAGCTTCCGGATAAAATCAGTTACAATTTTCATATCCGCCCTATTCTTTCTGATAAATGTTTTAAATGTCACGGGCCAGATGCCAATAAAAGAGAAGCGCAATTCCGATTGGATATTGCCGACAGTGCATTTGCTCCGTTAAAAGAAACCAAAGGCGCATTTGCATTAATAGCGGGCAAGCCGGAAGAATCAGAATTGTATAAAAGAATTTCCTCTACAGATACTTCCTATATGATGCCCGACCCGGGCTCACATTTGGGGGCTTTGAATAATTATGAAATCCGGTTATTTAAAAAATGGATTGAGCAGGGAGCTAAATACGAAACACATTGGGCTTTTGTTGTGCCACAAAAAAATCCGTTACCAAAAATCAGCGATAAAGATTGGGTAAAAAATGAAATTGATTATTTCGTTTTACATAAACTGGATGAAAAAAAATTAACCCCGAACCAAGAAGCAGATAAAGAGAGGTTGCTAAAAAGAGTTTCATTAGATATTACCGGGCTACCACCAACATTGGAGCTGATGGATCAATTTCTGAATGACAAATCGGCCAATGCGTATGAGAAAGTTGTGGATGAATTACTAAGTCTGCCGCAATACGGAGAAAAGATGGCTGTACATTGGTTAGATGTAGCAAGATATGCTGACAGTTACGGGTACCAGGATGACAATATAAGAACGCAATGGCCGTGGAGAGATTGGGTCATTCATGCTTTTAATAAAAACATTCCATACGATCAGTTTCTCACCTGGCAGATTGCCGGTGATATGCTGCCCAATGCAACAAAAGAACAAATTTTGGCAACGGGCTTTTTCCGCAATCATAAATACACAGAAGAAGGTGGAGTGATTGATGAAGAATACCGCGTTGAATATTTAGTTGATAAAACAAAAACATTCAGTAAAGGAATATTAGGCTTGACAATAGAATGTGCCCAATGTCATGATCATAAGTATGATCCATTTAAGCAAAAAGATTATTATTCATTACTTGCTTTTTTCAACAACACAAAAGAACTAGGCTATGAAGGAGATGTAAGCATTTCTAAACCCGCAAAGAATCCATTAATGACAATCAGTGACTCAGATATAAAATCGGTTTTATCATTCATCAATAAAAAAGATACCGGCAATATGACTGTGTCGGTTATGGGAGAAAGAGATACGCTTCGTAAAACATTTATCCTGAGTCGCGGTGTTTATAATATGCCTTTATCAGAAGTTCAACCCGAAGCCATTCCGGCGGTAATGAAATTTGAAGAAAATAAATTTCAAAGAAATAGAGTTGGGCTTGCACAGTGGACCGTTGATAAAAAGAATCCGTTAACAGCAAGAGTATTTGTCAACCAGCTTTGGCAGGAAATTTTTGGAAGAGGCCTGCTTAAAACTACAGGTGATTTTGGAATGCAGGGCGAATTGCCCTCTCATCCTGAATTATTAGATTGGCTCGCTGTTGATTTTATGGAGAAAGGATGGAACATCAAACATCTGGTAAAAAAGATTTTATTATCTGCCACGTATCGTCAGTCCGTAAAAGTTTCAAACGATAAATTAAAGACAGACCCTGAAAATATTTATTTATCACATGGCCCAAGAACCAGGTTAAATGCAGAGTTTGTAAGGGATATTGTTTTATCTGGTAGCGGTCTGCTAAATAAAACACTCGGCGGACCGAGTGTAAAACCCTATCAGCCCAAAGGCTTGTGGGAATCGGCAACTTCCGGCCGGGGCGTTTTGGCAACTTATAAACAAGATGAAGGTGATGCATTATACAGAAGAGGGATGTACACATTTATAAAACTCACGGTACCGCCACCATCCATGATGCTGTTTGATGCCAGCAACCGTGATCAATGTGAAGTAAAACGTTTGAATACAAATACGCCATTACAGGCATTGATAATGATGAATGATCCAACGGTATTGGAAGCATCGAGAGTGCTGGCACAAAAACTATTGAGTGAACAAACTACAGCTGAAGATAAAATTAATAAAGCGTTTCGTATCATAGTATGCCGCAAGGCATCAGATAAAGAATTTGCAATTCTTAAAAAATATTATGATGAGCAATTAATTTTATTTCAACAAAAGAAGCTGAATGCAATTGCAACCTTGAAGGTGGGTGAGTTTCCTATGAATGAAAAATTAGATATGAATAGATCAGCTGCAATGATGAAAGTGGTGAATACAATTTATAACCTGGAAGAAACGATTACAAAATCTTAGTCATGCAAAAAGAAATTCTGGAACACGGACTAAACCTCAACCGCCGCCGGTTTTTATCAAAACTAAGTCTTGGTATCGGCAGCGTTGCTTTGGGGTCTTTATTAATCCCCGATTTATTTGGTGGCGGCAGTCAAGAGGAATTTGCTATGACCGGTCTGCCACATTTTGCTCCGAAAGCAAAACGAATCATTTATTTATTTCAGAACGGCGCACCATCGCAACTGGATTTATTTGATTATAAACCGAAGCTCAATGAAATGTTTGGGGAAGATTTGCCTGCTTCGATAAGAATGGGACAGCGGCTTACGGGTATGACGGCTGATCAAAAAAAGTTTCCATTAGCAGGTTCTTATTTTAAATTCAATCAGCATGGTGAGCATCGTGCCTGGATAAGTGAACTGTTACCACATACGGCAGCTATTGTAAATGATTTATGCATCATTAAAACATTACATACCGAAGCAATCAATCATGATCCGGCATTAACATTTTTTCAAACCGGTGCACAGGTAGGCAATCGTCCAAGTATGGGTTCGTGGTTGAGTTATGGTTTGGGTAGTGAGAATAAAAATCTTCCTGCATTTTGTGTTCTCTTGTCAAAAGGAAAAGGAAATGGACAGGGCGTATATTCAAAACTATGGTCGAATGGATTTTTAGATTCTGTTCATCAGGGTGTACAATTCAGTAGTGGTGAAAATCCGGTTTTATATTTAAATAATCCAGATGGGATTGATAAAGAAGACAGAAGAAAAATGCTGGACCAGGTGGCCTCATTAAATGAACAGTCGTATAAAAATTTTGGTGACCCGGAAATTAATACCAAAATAAAACAATATGAAATGGCCTTCCGGATGCAGACAGCTGTTCCGGAAATAACAGATATGACTAAGGAGCCTGAAGACATCATTAAATTATACGGGCCCGATTGTTTGATTCCCGGATCGTATGCAGCTAATTGTTTATTGGCACGTAAACTTTCAGAAAATGGTGTACGGTTTGTACAACTTTATCATCAAGGATGGGATGGACATGGAAATCTTCCGGGAGAAATCCGCGGACAATGCATGGATACTGATAAAGCAAGTGCGGCATTAATTACGGATTTAAAACAACGAGGATTGCTCGATGAAACTTTAGTGATCTGGGGAGGAGAATTTGGAAGAACTAATTATTGCCAGGGTCCACTTTCAAAAGAGAATTATGGAAGAGATCATCATCCCCGTTGCTTTACTGTTTGGATGGCGGGTGGTGGAGTGAAGCCCGGTGTATATGGCGAGACAGATGAGTTTGGATATAATATAGCAGAGAACCCTGTACATGTTAACGATTTTCATGCTACGATTCTGAACCAGATGGGATTGAATCATGAACAATTAACTTTCAAACATCTTGGCAGAAGGTATCGGTTAACGGATGTAGCTGGTGAAGTAATTAAAGGTTTGATTGCTTAGCCATTCCATCGGAACGCTGAAAAGCGGTCTGATGGATTATTTAAGTTGTTTATAAACCTAACACCATTACTACTATGATACTTTGGTTGCGACAGTTTATTCCGACACTTGAGAACTCCGTTCATCTTTCTATAATTCTATTTGACAAAAATCATCGAAAAGATACTGAATACGCAGATTAAAAACCTCCTCCATGTTTCCGTAGTAAATAAAAAAATGAAAAGAAAACAATTCATACAACAAACCTCTTTAGCGGCAGCAAGTATATTGCTCACTCCTTCATTATTAAAATCAGCCAAACCAGAAGATACAATTCTCGGGCATGGCAACAAACGCTACCGCATCAATACCAAATGGAGCAAAGCCGATGCGATGCAATCCCCCGTTAAAGATTGCCATGAAATGGTACAGGATAAAAAAGGAAGAATTATTTTACTAACCAACGAAACAAAAAACAATGTTATCGTTTACGATAAATCAGGAAAACTTTTAACCACATGGGGTACTGAATATCCCGGTGCACATGGATTAACTTTGTTTAATGAAAATGGAGAAGATTTTTTATTTATCTGCGATAACAACCGCCACCAGGTTATTAAAACAACAATTGATGGCCGGGTGTTAATGACACTGGATTATCCAAAAGAAACAGGGCAATACACAAAGCCGGAAGAATATGTTCCAACTGAAACTGCGATTGCTGCTAATGGCGATATTTATGTTGTGGATGGGTACGGAAAAGATATTGTTATTCAATACAATCATAAAGGAGAATATATACGCCATTTTGGTGGAAGAGGTGAAGAAGAAAAGTTTTTGAAAAATGCACATGGTGTTTGTATTGATACAAGACATAAAAAGAATCCGGTACTGATTGTTACTTCAAGAGAACAAAATTGTTTTAAGCGTTACAGCATGTCAGGTGAATTTATTAATACCATTTCATTACCGGGTGCATGGGTGTGCAGGCCGGTTATTAAAGGAGACTATTTATATGCAGCGGTATTACAAAGCCAGAATAATCTCTGGAAGCAATCCGGTTTTGTAACCATACTGGATAAAAATAATAAAGTGGTTTCAAATCTTGCCGGAAGTGAACCGGTATATAAAAATGGCAAGCCTGAAGAAATGTATCAAACCATTAAAGCATTTCAGTACCCGCATGATGTGTGCATTGATGATGATGAAAATTTATATGTAGCACAATGGAACTCCGGAAAAGCTTATCCTTATAAATTAGAACCTGTTGCCTGATGTATAAATTAATTTTATTCCTGACTGGTAGTATCTCTTTCTTTATTAGTTTGGCTCAGGATCGTTTTCAGCTTGCCCGGCCGTTTGTAAAATATGAGTCTGTTTTTTTTAAAGACTCTGCAAAACTGGAACTGAAATTTGCACAACCCGGCACTAAAATTTATTACACGACCAGTTACAAAATGCCATCAGAAAAATCAAAAGAACCTTCTGAAAAAAGTTTCCTTTATAAAAAACCTATAATTTTAAAAACTCCTTTTATTACGGTTAAGGCAAAAGTTTTCAGCAAAGAATTTAAACCTTCAGAAACGATTGAACTCTCTTTTGCAAAAGAGGGGAAACAAATAAAAAAAATCAGTACTTCATCTCCCAATAACAAATACCCGGGTAGTGGCGATAGCACTTTATTTGACAATAAAGGCGGCATAGAAAATTTAAATTCAAAAACATGGATGGGGTTTGATGCAGATAGTATAACCCTGATAGTTGAGCTTTCAAAAAAAGAAGCAGTCAGTTCTGTTCTGATTAGTTTTCTTCAAAATGAAGATAGTTGGATTTTTCTTCCAGAATTAATATTGATATCCTGTTTTGATGAAACTAAAAATTTGTTTATCCCATTTGGTAAAGAAGTTATACTCAACAAAGAAAAATCTTCATCCAAAATAAATTTTCGCCTTATATTTCCAGACGTAAAAAATAGTAAATCACGGAAATTGATGATACATATAATGCCGGTTAAAAAAATTCCTGACTGGCATCCGGGTAGAGGACAACATGCCTGGTGTTTCATTGATGAAATTAAAGTATATTGAAAAATTGAACAGAAGTAAAAACATATTATTTAATATAACATTCGCTGCTAACTGCTTTCTTGTATTCTTATTATTATTTGAAAGCAGGATTCTATTACCCTCCTGGCTTCAGGTAGGCGGTCGTATGCACCCGTTGGTTTTACATTTCCCTATTGTATTTATTCTTCTGTATGTATGCTGGGTTTTCTTTTTTCAAAATAAAATTGCCCCGAAGGAAACAGCTTTGAGTATTGGTGAGTGGCTATTACTTCTTTCTGCACTTTCTTCAGTTTTTACTGCATTGATGGGCTTGTTTTTATCAAGAGAAGATGGTTATGATGCAGAAGCACTACGCTGGCACAAATGGAGTGGAATTGGAATTTCATTATTCATGCTGGCATGGTATGGCTTCAGAAAAAGTTTGATTAAAACAAAAACAGCAACAGTTACAGCAACATTGGTTTCGTTTGCCGCTATCATTTTTACCGGGCACCAGGGTGCAGGCATTACTCATGGACAAAATTTTTTACTGGCACCTATCTTACCAGAGAAAAAACAACAGCAGGTTTTATTGGAAGATGCAGAAGTTTTTGCACATATGGTAAAGCCTATTCTGCAATCAAAATGTATTAGCTGCCACAACGATAAAAAAGCAAAGGGTGAGTTAATAATGGAAACAGAAGAGCTGCTACTGAAAGGCGGCAAGACGGGTAAATTATGGGATAGCACAGAGGCAGATTTTGGATTGATGCTGAAAAGAATCCATCTACCGCTTGAAACAAAAAAACATATGCCCCCACAGGGTAAGCCACAATTAACAGATGATGATATAACCGTTTTAAGTAACTGGATAAAATATGGTGCTGATTTTAAAATTAAAGTAGCACAGCTGGAAGCAAACAATGAATTGAGAAAAATTGCCGAAAGGAATTTTAGTGCAGTTGAAACGGATGATTATGATTTTGCAGCCATTGATGAAAGCAAGGTTCAGTCGCTGAATAATAATTACAGGATCGTTTTCCCTCTATCCAAAGGTTCGCCTGCGTTGGGTGCCGAATTTTTTAGTATTTCTCAATTTAACTCAGATGGGCTAAAAGATTTATTGGCTGTAAAACAACAACTGGTTTCTCTCTCCCTGAATAAAATGCCTGTAAAAGATGATGACCTTAAAATAATTGGCCAGTTTACGAACCTCAGAAAATTAAATCTCTCGTTTACCAATATTACCGGTGCCACTATCAGTGAATTAAGCAGACTTAAAGAATTAAAACAACTTTCTTTATCCGGTACCGGAATAAAGGCAGAAACATTAAAGAATCTTTCTACACTAAAACAACTCACTAAACTTTTTATATGGAGTACTGGCTTAAAGGAAAATGAAATAGCTCAATTAAAACAAAACAATAAAAATATTATTATAGAAACAGGCTTCCGTGGCGATACACTAACGCTAAAGCTAACGCCGCCTATTTTAGAAAACGAAGAACAAATAATAACTAAACCGATTGCCCTTAAACTAAAACATTATGTCAATGGCGTTACCATACGTTACACTTTTGATGGCACAGAACCCGATAGTATTAATTCTCCGGTATATAAAAAAGACCTCACCATCAGTAGCAATATTCAATTAAAGACAAAAGCATTCAAGCCGGGTTGGTATAGCAGTGATGTTGCAGAAAATTATTTTTTTGGCGCAAAGTTTAAACCCGATTCTGTAATTCACTTAATGCCT
>JANOFP010000227.1:0-25433 GCA_031413675.1 Bacteroidota bacterium | reverse complement strand
TCCTTATTTTTTACTCGGCCCATCTTATAGCTATATTATTGGAGTAGATAAAACTGCAAATGAGATATTGCCAGTTTCAAAATCAATTTTCAGTGTAGATGCCGGATTAGGACTTAATATAAATATAAAGAAATCAGGATTTATCAATACACAAGAATTTAAATATTCATCAGGGTTAAATAATATTAAAAAAGAATCATCTTCCGAATATTCAACAGCTGTTTCAACTTTAAAGAAGCAAGGATTTAGTTTGAGTTTTTATTTCAGGAAAAAATAGGACATCCAGTTTATGAAATTTCTTTCGGCATTATTTATCGCTATTAATATATCTTCCTGCCAAAGCAATGTTGTTCCGGTTGTAATGAAAACACTTGACTACTACCCTTCTGCTTCGGGCATTGAATATTTTGATAACTCTTTTTACATTATTGGTGATGATGCAAAAAATATTCTGGTACTTGACAATGATTTAAACATTAAAGATTCTATAGCGCTGTATGATTTTGAAGGGTACAGGTTTGCAAAAGATATAAAGCCCGATCTTGAATCAATCACTCTTTTACATTCGGGCAGCACATATTATTTACTTGTTTTAGGTTCAGGATCTGTAACGCCTTACAGAAACACAGGCTGGCTGATTAATCTTACCAGCAAACAAAAAGATAGCATCAGTCTCGAATCATTATACGGCCGTTTTCACCTGATAAATAAACTTAAAGAGATAAATATTGAAGGCGTATGCGCATTGCCAACCGGTTTGCTTATTGCAAACAGGGGGCATCTTGGTTACAGGGAAAATCATTTACTCTTTATTGACTCATCGTATTACTTCAACCTTAATAATGCTTCAGCGTCTTTAACAAACCTAATCATGCCCGATGTCGATACAGCATCATTCAGAGGTGTTTCAGGTTTGGCCTATTCGGCAAAATCTGATAAACTATTTCTCACGGTCTCCACCGAAATGACAGCAAACAGCTACGAAGACGGCGCAATTGGTAAAAGTTATTTGTGGATCATCGATAATGTTTCAGAAAAACCATTAGTCAATGGATTGAAGCCGGATAAAATAATTGATCTTGAATTAACAGACACACTTTTTAAAGGTCAAAAAATTGAATCGGTCTGTTTGATTGCTGAGCACAAAGATAAAGTGCAACTCGCATTGGTAGCTGATAATGATAATGGAAGCAGTACCGTATTTAAGCTTACTGTAAAATATGATTAACTTTCGTTGAGAACTACAAACTCTCCTTCCAGGCTTAAGGAATGTTCATATAATTTTGCAATAACCTCCTTCCCCCATTTTGCATAGTAAAAACTGATATTTTCATATCGTTCCTGTAAACCGTTACCCGGAAATAAATTTTCTTTAATAGCATGTATCTGCCTTTGCTGATCTGTAAACTTTCTTTTCTCAGCCCGAAGCATTTTCTTTTCTAATTCCTGTAACTGATGTACTGATCTTGTTTTTAGTGCATCAACATGTTTTTCCAGTGTACCATCAATTGCAGCAGCTTGCTTTTTTATTAAATCATAGATGTTTTCAGTATCCTTGAAAGTGCCGTTGAGTTTTACTGCATTTTTTGTTTCTCGTTCAACCAACCGGTTGAGTAATTCCTGTTCAGGTAAAAAGAAATCATCAACTGTAAAGCCTAATTTATTAATTGCAGCCTGCCATTTTTTTTCAACAACTAAGAAAGAATTACGCAATACCAATACCGGAAACGGGATTTTATACTGTGCAAATAAATTTTTTAATTGAAGCCAGTAAGCCGTTTCCCCACCTCCGCCAATAAAAACAATATTGGGTAAAATTGTTTCCTGGTATAATCCACGAAGAATCACATTCGGACTAAATCGTTCAGGATATGAAGTAAGTTCATTTAATAATTCTTCTTTCGTAAACTTATTGCTGCCATTCACCACCCGCCATTCGCTATTCGCCATTTCAATGCGTTCTCTTTTATTATCTTTTAAATAAAATAAATTAATTTCTCTTGGGTTTGCCTGCACTTTATAACCAGCCTCATTTAATCTGTCTGCAGTTGCCTCCACAATTCCGGATGCCCGCTGATGCAATAAATCATCTTCGAACACTGAAGTCATCTGTTTTTTAAATGCGGCAGTATCCGGAAGTAAAATAACCAGGCCATATTCCGCAAAAAGATTATTTACAAAATGAAATGTCGCATCCTGTATGGTTACACCTTCTTTGTAAAATTTTTTCAGCAACGAAATTATTTCAGGGCCATTTTGCGCAACACTTAGCTGTCCTTCCATCCGGTCTATCAGTTTAAGCAATTGCTTATCAATTTTCATTCTGCCTACTGCACCGGTTTGTTTTGTTTCCCAAACCAATTTTTGTCCACCAATCCAGATATGGTTTAACTCATCGAGGTCAGCATCTTCTGAACCGATATAAAATACCGGAACAAAATTCTGTTGTGGCAATGCTATCTTTAAATAGTCTGCTAATTTAATGGCATGAAGAATTTTATAAATAAAATACAAGGGGCCCGTGAAAATAGCATTCTGATGTGCGGTTGCAATTGTGAATGTATTTTCCGATAAAAGGGATTCTATATTTTTTTTAACCCGTTCATGAACTTCGACTCCTTCATACTGTTTTTTCAATTGTAGCACCAGCTGTGCTCTGTCAGTAGGAAATTGCTTTCTGGCATCAATTGCTTTTTGAATTCCGGCTAGGGTTGGTGTGTGAGAATAAAAAGACTTGAGCTCAGGAGATTGATCAATATAATCTAATACAATCTTTGAAAAAGATAAGGTTTGACGATAAGGTAGCCGAGTAGAAGTTGAGTCCATATAATAAGTAAAAATAAGAAGTCTGACCTGATCTTGTCAACCCTTAAACTATTTTTTAACTAAACCGTTCAGGATTAAAAAGTGAAATATCCATCGAAATTCTTTTAGAATTAATTATTTCATCAACTAACTTACCCGTACCGGCACCTAAACTAAGACCCAGCATCGAATGCCCGGTTGCTATTACCACATTACTCATCTTTTTTACTCTTCCAATATAGGGTAAACCATCAGCCGAACAAGGACGATAACCAAACCAAATATTTTCTTTTGCAGGAAAGGGTACATCAAACTCAGGATAAAATCGTTTAACTGCATCCAATATTCCCTGTACCCGATTCATACGGGGTGGAGTTTTGTGAGATGTAATTTCCATCGTACCGCCAAACCGGATTTTATTTCCATCCATCGGAGTTACTGCTGCCCGGCCTTCCAATAAAACCGCCGGGTAATTTAATTTATAGGGAGAATTTTCTAATGTAATAGAATAGCCACGACCCGGCATTAATGGAATATTTATATTTAATAACTCCGCTGTTTGTTTACTCCAACTACCCGATGCAATAATTATTTCATCTGCATCGAATGCTTCTGTAGTTGTAATCACTTTTGTAATCTTTGAATTTTCTTTCTCAAAATTTATCACTTCCTGATTACTTAATAGCTTAACCCCTTTATTTTTTAAATACGCAATCAGATTCTGCATTAATTTATTGGGATAACAGTGTGCATCACAATTAAAAAGTATTGCACCCATTCCATTCACCTTTGTATGCGGCTCCATAGCACAAAGCTCTTCCCGGGTCAGAAGTTTAGTTTCGATTAATCCTAACTCAATCGCTTTTTCAACTGTATGTTTTGCATGTGCTGCGCCTTTATCCGTTTGAAATATTTCAAGCAATCCTTTTTGTTGGTACGCAAAATCAAAACCGGGAATATTCAACCAATTTTCATATTCTGCTTTACTTAAAATGGCAATATCACGCAATGGGACTGCAGATGCTTCCACATGTTTTGCATTTGCGCTGCGCATAAATTTCATTCCCCAACTGATAAGATTCCAGTCCAACCGGGGCTGTACATAAAAAGGGCTTTTAGAATTCCACATCCATTTTAATCCTTGCTTTACAATACCCGGTGTGGAAAGTGGCGTAAAATGGCTGGGACAGATATAACCACAATTGCCATATGAACAGTTATCATTGAAATCACTTTTATCCAAAACGGTTACATCCCAACCGGATTGATTTAAATAAAATGCAGAACTTAAGCCGATGATACCACCACCAATTACAATTACTTTACTCATGCTCTTTTATTTTCTATTACTTAAATTTTTAATTATTTCAATTTCCTTTTTATTGTACGGTGTCCCATCTTTTTTGAAAATATCATGAAACCATGGAATGGGCTCGGGGCTTCCTTCTTTGCTACCCCAGGGGAAAATAGTATTACTTTTTCCACTTACTAATCCCCAATTGATAGCTCCAACATTATATCTTTTTAATATTGGCAAATGAGTTTCAAATTTACTGTTATTGGTTCTTGCCATATATTCGGTGCAAATAACCGGCCTCCCTCTTTTTTGCAAACTATCAATGGCCTGCTTCATAGAAACCGTATCTGAATAATTATGAAATGTAATGACATCAGAATTTTCAAGTTGGTATTTATTTATTTCGGGAAAGTCCATAAACCAAACACCAACAGTTAGTGGTTGAGATGGCCTGGCTGCCCATGCCCATTTAAAAACTTTTTTTAATAAGGGAAAAGAAGTATTTCCATAACTGCTATTAGCCGGTTCGTTATATAAATCCCACATCAATATTCTTTTGTCATCTTTAAAAGTGGAAAGAATATCCAAAACATATTTTTCCAGGTAATTCCATTGAGCAGAATCGTTATGCACGGTTTCGTTCGGGCTTCTTACCCAACCACTATTATGAACACCTGGCTTAGGTTCAGGTTGTTTGCCAATCTTAGCATCCGGGTTCCAGCAATCATCAAAAATGCAGAATAGAATTTTTATTTTATGTTTTGCAGCAATGGATAAAAAATTATTCATTCTTTTTTTGAAACCTGCTGCATCGGTTTTCCAGGCAAGGTCATGTAAATAAACCCGCATTACATTCATTCCGATTGAGGCTGCCCAACCTAATTCTTTGTCAATTGTTTTGCTGTCATACGTTTCCTTCTGCCACATTTCAAGCTGGTTTATTGCTGAGCTTGGCAGAAAATCTGCGCCGACCAGCCATGCTTGTTTCTTATACCATTCATCAGCTTTTTCTTTTGTCCATATTTTTTGCTGGGAAAAAGATATAACAGCTAAGAAGGAAAATAGAAATAAACAAATCGTTTTTTTCATTTTCAGTAAATAATTTTTATATAGCCCATACTAAACATTTGGCAACTTATACCCGTTATGATACGGCGCAGCCAAATATTTTTTATTAATTGCTTCGTCTGTAAATTTTCCGTTTGCTTTATCCCAATAAAGTTTATTGCCAGACCGGAAGGCAATATTTCCCATCTGGCTTAAAATAGCAATATGAGATGCCTCTTCAATAGAGCATTTGAGATTACTCATCTTTCTTGAGCGTACAACATCAACAAAATTTTCCATATGTATATTCAGCCCGTTGTCTACCGATTTTTTTCTTTCTACCATTACTTTATCAGCACTCCGGCCTTCTTCCATAACTTCCCATCCACCTCTGTCCAATTCGAGTGTGCCATTATTACCTATAAAAGCAATACCATGTTCTTTCCGGAACAAACCATTCTCTATACCAATTGCATGATCCCATATTAAATTGAATTTATCAAACTGGTACATGGCACACAAAGTATCCGGTGTTTCCTGCGGAGAATTTGGATCAGCAAAATTGCCGCCCATGGAACTGATGGTTTTTGGAACTGTTGCTTTCATGCCCAACAAAGCATAATCGAGCAAATGCACTCCCCAGTCTGTCATTAGACCACCTGCATAATCCCAAAACCAACGGAATGTAAAATGAAATCTGTTTGTATTAAATGGCCTCATCGTTGCTGGCCCCAACCATCGTTTATAATCCACACCAGCCGGGACAGGGCTATCCGCAATTAGCGGTATTGGTTTTTTCCATCCGAGATAACACCACACTTTTACTGTACGGATATTACCCAATTGCCCGGAATGAACAAAGTCAATTGCATCTTTAAAATGTTGCTGACTTCTTTGCCATTGCCCTGCTTGAACCACACGATTATATTTTTTTTGCGCAGCTATCATAATGCTGCATTCTTCAATGGAATTACCAACTGGTTTTTCAACATACACATCTTTTCCAGCCTGACAGGCATCCACCATCTGCATACAATGCCAGTGATCGGGTGTGCCAATTATTACGGCATCCACTTCTTTCAGATCCAGAAGCCTGCGATGATCGTTAAATGTTTTTACTTTCGAAGCATCAACATTCATAGCAGCTAATTCACCCATTCGTTTATCCAACACATTTTTATCTACATCACACAAGGCTACCAGGTTTACTCCCGGAACTTTTAAAATGGCTTTCAGGTCTGACCAACCCATTCCGTTGATACCAATTACACCAATATTAATCTGATCGGATGGGGCAATCCTGCTTTTGAAAATGGCAAACAGATCGCTGGTTGCAAATAGAGAACCTGCGGTAAGAGCTGAAGCCTGGCACAAAAATTTCTTCCTTGATGACATAGCTGTTCTATAAATGTGTTACTTAAATTTCGTTTTGAAAAATTAATTTTAACCGTTGTACTAAATTACCTGGAACCCGAATGCATACGGGTCATCCTCTTCATCAATCCAAATTGTGTTGTATCCATAAATTTTTGCCCAACCTTCAATACCGGGACGAATAGCGGGTTTACCGTCAACGGTTAACTCCTCTTCAATCGTTCCGGTAAATTTACTTCCGATAATACTTTCATGAATAAACAAATCCCCCTTTTTTAATTTCCCTTTTGTATACCATTGAGCCATTCTTGCACTGGTACCTGTACCACATGGCGACCGGTCAATTGCCTTGTCACCATAAAAAACTGCATTGCGGGCTGTAGCTGCTTTATCAATTACTGCACCGGTCCAGAGTATATGTGAACATCCATTGATAGTTGAATTTTCAGGATGAACAAATTCATATTTGGCATTTATATTTTTTCTCAACTCTCTTGCCCAGGCAATTAAATTTTCGGCCGTATAATTTTCCAATCCCTTGAAATTTTTTTGCACATCAACGATTGCATAAAAATTTCCACCATACGCTACATCAATTACCAGTTCGCCTAATTCCGGACAGATTGCAGTGATTTCTGAAGAGTGAAGAAAAGATGGGACATTGGTAAGTTTTACTGATTTACATTTTTCTCCCGAATGCTTTGAGGACTGCATTTCATATTTTACATCAATCAACCCTGCCGGAGTTTCCATTTTAATTATCCCCGGAGTTTTAGGTTGAATCAATCCTTCCTCCAGGGCAATCGTTATTGTACCGATAGTACCATGACCGCACATTGGCAGACATCCGCTTGTTTCAATAAATAATACTGACAAATCATTTGCTTCATCATTTGGTGGGTAAAGAATACTTCCACTCATCATATCATGTCCGCGGGGTTCAAACATCAATCCTTTTCTTATCCAATCAAATTCTTTTAAGAAATGTTGACGCTTTTCACTCATGTTTTTTCCATGAAGAACGGGCCCCCCTTCTTTTACCAGCCGAACGGGATTACCGCAGGTATGTGCATCGATACATTTAAAGATATGCTTCATCTGATTTTTGTAAATTCGCCAATAATTGTTTGCGTTATGGAAACTTACGGAAAGATACTGCTCATTGCAATGCCAGCCTTTTTGTTGCTCGTACTTTTTGAAAAATGGTATGGTTGGAAAAAAGGTAAAGACACGGTCCGCAATATGGATATGATTTCTTCGCTCAGCAGCGGCGTAACAAACGTAACAAAAGATGTGATAGGTGTTTATTTCATAATCCTTTCTTATCCATTTTTTTTAAATAATCTTTCGCTTACGACCATCTCATCTAATCTTATTGTTTATATTATTGCTTTTTTTGTACTGGACTTTGCAGGCTATTGGGTTCATCGCCTTCAGCATGTAGTGAATTTTTTCTGGAACGGTCATATTGTTCATCACAGTAGCGAAGAATTTAATCTTGCCTGTGCATTGCGCCAGAGTATTTCATCTGTTGTAAAAACATTTGCCATTTTTCTTTTGCCGGCAGCACTACTTGGCGTACCGGAAAATGTGATAGCGGTAGTAGCACCGCTTCATTTATTTGCACAGTTCTGGTATCATACCCAGCATATTAATAAAATGGGATTCCTAGAAAAAATTATTGTTACCCCTTCTCATCACCGGGTACATCATGCCATTAACAAAGAATATATAGATAAAAACTATGGACAGATTTTTATTTTCTGGGATAAATGGTTTGGTACATTTCAGGAAGAAATAGCATCGGTTCCTCCTGTATATGGTATCACAAGACCCGTACGGACATGGAATCCCATTAAAATAAATTTTCTTCATGTGTGGTTATTGATGAAAGATGCATGGCATACGAATAGCTGGAAAGAAAAATTCACACTCTGGTTCCGGCATACTGGCTATCGCCCTGCTGATGTTGCTGCAAAATATCCGGTCTATAAAATTGAGGATGTATATCATTTTGAAAAATATGATACAAAATCTTCAACAGCATTAAATGCCTGGTGCTGGTTTCAAATGGTACTCGTTTTACTTTTTGTAAGTTATCTGTTTGGATATATCGCTCCTATTAATAAAATTGACAGCAATTTAATTTATTATTATGGCGCATTTATTTTTCTTACGGTTTATGCACTTTCCGAATTAATGGACAGAAACCAGTATGCGATTATTTGGGAGACTATAAAAAATGCAGCGGGGATTTATTTTATTTATTCTACAGGTGATTGGTTTGGTTCTGATACTATTTTATTTTCTTCTTTAAAATATTTATTAGTAGTTTATTTTTTAATTTCCGAATTGGGTACTGTTTGGTTTGTTTTGAAACATATAAAAGAAGACCGGCTTATTCCATCCCGATTATAGATGCTTTCATCTTTACATTTTAAAAATAAAGCAATGTTAAGAACTTAACTGAAACCGATATGCTTTATAATCGATAGAAAATTTTGCTTACCATTCCCTAGTTATTCTGTTTCCTTACATACTTTGTAAGTATTACAATCACCTGCCCTTCTATTCTTCCTTCAATTTGTGTTGTATTATTTTCTACGATACGAATATTTCTTACAACCGTACCCAGCTTGGCATTAAGCGTACTCCCTTTTACGTCCAATGATTTTATTAAAACCACTGTATCTCCATTTTGTAAAACAACACCAAAACAATCTTTGTGTATATCAATTGAAGCATCGTTTTCATGATCACCCGTTGCTCTTGCCCAAACCAGTCTTTCTTCATCCAAATACATCAGATCCAAATTATCGCTGGCCCAGCTTTCATTTCGCAGTCTGTTCAGCATGCGCCAGCATACAACTTGTACTGCCGGCCATTCACTCCACATTGCTTCCGTTAAACAATTCCAGTGACTGCTTTCGAGTTCTTCTTTTTTTTCTATCTGAGCCAAACATTTACTGCAAACCATCAAGCAATTTTCTTCATTACTATGTTCTTGCGGAGGTATCCGATAAATGCTTAAGTTATTTTCTGATTTGCATAATTCACATAGATTACCGCTTCGTTTCATCAGCACTTCTTCTAATTTCATTTTTATATTTTAAGTATTACTTATGTACTGGATTTTGTCAACTCATTATTTATTGTTCGCCATATATTCAACGGATTTTCATTCTTTAATTCTTCGGGCAATAAATCATTACTCCAGTTTTGAAAACAAAGTGGACGTGCAAAACGTTTTATACCATCAGCCCCTACAGAAGTAAACCGGGAATCGGTAGTAGCCGGAAAAGGTCCTCCATGGTGCATACTCAAACAAACTTCCACACCCGTAGGAACACTGTTTAAAATAAATCGTCCGCAAATATTTTTTACAGCTTCAACGAGTTCATCATTATTTTTTAAATCCGGTTCAGTAGCCATCAATGTTGAAGTGAGTTGCCCTTCCAGCTGTTTTGCTACTTCTGTCATTTCATTCATATCCTTGCAGCGGATAACTAATGAATAGGGGCCAAATACTTCCTGATGTAAAACAGGATTGTTTAAAAAAGCTTGTCCGGTAGCAGTGGCTACAGTTGGCAACCCCTGATTTTCTTTTAATTCAATTTCAGATATTGCAATTACTTCAACATCATTTTGAGTTAAAGCCGTTTCTTTTTTTACTGAAAATGCTTTTGCAATTCCGCTATGTAGCATTGTACCAGGTGCAATCTGTTTTATTTCATTTCCTAAATCATTTATAAAAATTTTCAACGCATCACTTTCTATTCCGATTATTAAACCGGGGTTTGTACAAAACTGTCCAACACCCATTGTAATCGATGCTGCATACATTTTTGCTATTCCATTTGCTTCTTCATTTATTTTTTCTGGTAAAAGAAAAACAGGATTGATACTTCCCATTTCAGCAAATACAGGAATTGGCACTTTACGTTGATTTGCCCAATCGAATAATTGTTTGCCACCAAGATAGGAACCGGTAAATCCAACTGCTTTTGTATGATGATGTGTAATCAATGTTTTTCCAACTTCAAATGATGCACCATGCACATGAGCAAAAATTCCTTTCGGCATTTTGTATTTATCAACTACCCGCAACACAGCTTCTGCCACCATTTGAGATGTTTGTGCATGTGCAGGATGTGCTTTTATTATAACCGGACAACCGGTAGCAAGAGCACATGCCATATCGCCACCGGCAGTAGAAAAGGCAAATGGAAAATTGCTTGCTCCAAAAACTACCACCGGACCCAATGGCACCAGCATTTTTCGTAAATCGGGTTTGGGTGGTGTTTTATCTGGAATAGCTGTATCAATTCTTGCTTCAAGCCATTCGCCGCTTTCACAAGCAGCGGCATAAGAGTTTAATTGAAAAATGGTTCTTCCTCTTTCGCCACGTAGTCTTGCCTCGGGTAAATTAGATTCATTCATTGCAAGTTGAATCAATTCATCACCGCATGATTCAATCTCCACTGCAATTGCCCGCATAAAGTTTGCCCGTTGCTTCAAACTCATTTTTCGATAGAGATGAAATGCATTCCATGATTGCTGCATTATAATTTCTATCTCCGGAATGCTTGTGTCGTTGAACATTGAATATTGATTTTTATATATTGGGTCTTGATGAAATTCCATCTTTAATTATTTTTAATACACGGACTCTCTCCTCGCCTTCCAAAACCAATCTCGGAGCTCTAACATATTCACTACCGATGCCTGTTTGCGTAGCAGCCAGTTTTATATATTGCACCAATTTTGGATGAATATCTAATTCGAGTAAGGGCATAAACCAGCGATAGATTTTTGTTGCTTCATTTATTTTTCCGGCTTTAACTAAATTATAAATTGCAACTGTCTCTTTTGGAAATGCACAAACCAAGCCTGCAACCAGACCATCTGCTCCCAGGCATAGCTCTTCTACGGTCAATGTATCCACGCCGCATAATATTTTAAACCGATCGCCAAAACGGTTAATCAATCTTGTTACATTTGTTACATCCCTTGTACTTTCTTTTATAGCGGTAATATTTTTACAACCTTGTATTTCGGCAAACATATCGAGTGTAATCTCAATTTTATAATCAACAGGATTATTATAAATCATAATTGGCAAATCAGTTGATGCCGCAACAGCTTTAAAATAAGTTACCGTTTCTCTGTCATCCGATTTATAACGCATGGGTGGTAACAACATAATTCCATCAGCTCCCCATTTTTTTGCGTTCGCTGTTTGCTGTATCGCATCTTTTGTAGTGCTTTCAGCAATATTCATGATAACTGGTATTTGATCGTTGAGATATTCAACAGAAAACTCAACCAGTTCTTCTTTTTCTTTTTCAGTGATTGTGCTTGCTTCACCCAACGATCCACCCAGAATAACCCCATGCACTCCTGCATCCAATTGTGCCTGTATATTTTTTTCAAATAATGGTAAATCCAATTCATCATTGGCTGTAAAAGGTGTAAGCAATGCCGGGAAAACTCCTTTCCATTCAAAAGTCATAGTCTATAAATTTAGTGAAGGCCAAAGTTAAGGTTTCTCAATTTTTATAAACATTAAATTTCAATCGTTCTAATGAAAAGATTAATATTTACATTTATACATTCAATCACGTTGAATATAATTAAAATGAATAAGATGAAATATATACTAACCCTAAGTGCATTTTTTATTTTCACTTTTGCAAATACGCAATCCACACAAAAACCACCACTTCACGGAAAAAACTGGATGGCTATTACTGGTAAACCTTTAGCGGCAACGGCTGGTTCCATTCTATTTCAAAAGGGTGGCAATGCCGTGGATGCTGCATGCGCCATGCTTGCTGCTACCTGTACGATGTGGGATGTTTTAAGTTGGGGTGGCGAAACTCAAGCATTGATTTATAATCCAAAAACTAAAAAAGTAATTGCTATAAATGCATTGGGTGTAGCACCAACCGGAGCAACTGTTGATTTCTTCAAAGCGAAAGGATATGATTTTCCTCCTGAGTATGGACCACTTGCAGCAACTACTCCGGGAACTGTGGGTGGTTTGTGTTATATGCTTGCTGAATATGGAACTATGAGTTTGAAACAAGTGCTGGCTCCTGCAATGGAACTAGCCGCAGGTTATCCGATAGATGCGCAAACGGCAAATGCAATGGAGCGGGGAAAAAACAGGATGAAAGAATGGCCGTATAGTAAAAAAGTTTTCTTCCCTCATTTGGGAGAAAAAAGAGAAGCACCAGATGCGGGTGAAATTTTTATACAAAAAGATTTATTGGAAACACTTTCTAAAATGATTGCAGCCGAAGACGAAGCATTGAAGAAAAAGAAAACCCGTAAACAGGCAATCATGGCAGCCAACGATCGATTTTATAAAGGTGATATTGCAAAAGAGATTGTTCGCGGTTGTCAGGAGCAAGGCGGATTGTTTACGATGGAAGATTTAGCAAAATGGAAAGTGATTGAAGAAGAGCCTTTACATGTAAATTATAAAGGTATTGATGTATATAAATTACAACAATGGACGCAAGGCCCAATGCTTTTACAATCATTAAATATTTTAGAGAATTTTGATTTAAAAGAGATGAAATATAATAGTGCCAAATATATTCATACGATTTACCAAACAATGAATTTAACTTTTGCCGATCGTGATTTTTATTATGGCGATCCCTATTTTGCACCGGCAGAACCTATGAAAGGATTGCTTGATAAAGAATATGCAAAGCAAAGAGCAAAATTGATTGATTGGAATATGAACACAGCTTTTGTTGCGCCGGGTGACCCCTACCCTTTTGAAGGAAAAACAAATCCCTATAGTGAATTGATAAAAAAACTAAATTCCAATTCAACAGAAGGCAACCGGAATTTTGTTCCGGCACATGATTCCTCAATTGCATTTAACGACAATGAATATCTGGACAGAATGTGGAGAGGAACTACATCGGTGGAAGCAGCAGATAAAGATGGATGGGTAGTATCGATTACGCCGAGTGGCGGTTGGTTGCCCGCTTGTATTGCAGGCAATACTGGTATTGGCATGAGTCAACGCCTGCAGAGTTTTGTATTGGATGGGGGTTATAATCCTTTTAATGTTATTGAACCGGGCAAAAGACCAAGAGTAACATTGACTCCAACACTTGCCCTAAAAGATGGAAAACCTTTTTTAAGCTTTGCGGTGCAGGGAGGCGATACTCAGGATCAAAATCTGTTACAGTTTTTTTTAAATATGGTGGAGTTTGGTATGACCGTACAGCAGGCATGTGAAGCAGCTAATATCAATTCAAATCAATTGTGGCTTTCATTGGGTGGCACAAAAACGGAAGACCGCAGACCAAGAGCTGGTGAATTACTATTAAGCAACACAACAACAGAAGCTGTAAGAAATGAATTGAAAAAGATGGGTTATAAATTAAGTTTTGGAAACAGAACCAGTGGCCCGATCAATGCAATATATTTTGATTGGAAGCATGGAAGTTTCTGGGGTGGCTCATCTAATAATGGGGAGGATTATGGGATTGGGTGGTAAACCGGTTAGCAATTATAACTGATAACACATAAAAAATAAAAACAATGAAAACAATGACATGTAAACAACTCGGCGGCGCATGTGACCTGGAATTTCATGCAAACAGTTTTGAAGAAATAGCTGGGATGAGTAAGAAGCATGGAATGGAAATGTTTCAAAAAAATGATGAGGCTCACCTGAAAGCCATGAATGAAATGCAGGAACTCATGAAATCGCCTGATGGGATGAAAGAGTGGTTTGAAAACAAAAGAAAAGAATTTAATGATCTTCCGGAAAACCAATAAACAAAAAAAAATTCATGACCAAAACCCGCCTCGAAGCATTCAGCGATGGTGTGATCGCCATCATCATCACCATTATGGTGTTGGAATTAAAAATTCCACATGAAGCAAGTTGGGATGCTTTATTTAAAATATGGCCGGTATTTCTCAGTTATGTTTTCAGCTTTATCATGCTCGGAATCTATTGGGGCAATCATCACCACCTCATTCATACTATCAAAGATGTAAGCAGCGGCATCATGTGGGCTAACCTCCATTTACTTTTCTGGCTTTCGCTTATACCATTTGCCACTGGCTGGATGGGTGAAAATCATTTTTCAGAAAACACAGTAGCAGTATATGCATTGGTATCTGATTTATGCGGAATAGCCTATTACATCCTGCTGCTGATCATTAAAAAAAGGAATCAAAATAACCCTGCACTGCTTGATGTGCTGCACAAACAATCCCGCAAAGGAATGATATCCACTATCGTGTTCACTGCAGCAATTCCCGTTGCATACATTTACCCGCTTATTTCCGGCGTCTTAATACTTGCAGTGGCCATTGTCTGGTTTATACCTGATAAAAATATTGAACGCAGTATTAAGGAGAACTGATAACTTTATAACAAGTTCCATTCACAACCAACACTTAAACATGAACAAGACTATCACTTTGCTGCTGGCCCTGCTGCTTTCAGTTAATTTATTTTCAAAAACAACTGACCCCGGCAAAGGAGATAAAGCTGTGGTATTTATTAATTCATTGAATGAATCACAAAAAGCAAAGGCGTTATACCCTATAAACGATACCGGACGCCAAAAAACTAACGCATTGCCACCTGCCTCAATTCCCCGGAATGGTTTGAAATTAAAAGAAATGGACTCCGTGCAAAAAATAAAACTCTTTGTATTACTGAATGATTTTTTAAGTGATGAAGGGTTGACCAAAGTAAAAAACATCATCAGCCTGGAAAATGTATTGCGGGATATTGAAAAGAGTGACCGACGTGATGAGGGATTATATTTCGTGGCATTTTTCGGAATGCCCGGTAAAGACACTGTATGGGGCTGGAAATTTGAAGGCCATCATCTTTCGCTGAATTTTACAGTTGGTAAAAAAGAAATCCGATTTGCACCGTTATTCATGGGCTCCAACCCGGCAGAAATTCGTGAAGGCCCACGCAAAGGTTTCAGAGCTTTGAAGAATGAAGAAGACGAAGCCTATGCACTGATGAAACTATTCACCGATCAGCAAAAAGAAAAAATCATTTTCAATCAACAGCCGCTGATGGAAATCGTCACCTTCGGCATATCGCAAGTATCGTCGCTGGAACCGACAGGTATGTTTGTAAAAGAAATGAGTGCTGAACAAAAAAAGCAATTGAATAAACTGATTGAAGTTTATCTAAACAATCTCCCTCCAATTCTCGCAGGAAAAAGAAAGAAGAAAATTGATGCAGAAGATATGAATGAACTGCGATTTGGCTGGGCAGGTTCCGATGAACCCGGTAAACAACATTACTACAGGATACAGGGAAAGAGCTTTTTAATTGAACTGGATAATGCACAAAACAACGGCAATCATATTCATTCTGTCTGGCGTGATTTCTATGGAGATTTTGGCCGTGATCTTTTGATGGAGCATTATCATAATACGAAGCATCCGCACTAAAAACCTGCTAAACCACCTCCCCTTCCAGATCATAATCATAGGCCTTGGTGATTTTTACATTTACAAAATCACCAATGGGGAGTTTTTTTTCAGCATGAATTACAACTTCATTGTCCACTTCTACACTATCAAATTCTGTACGGCCTAAATAACGGCCCGATTCTTTTTTATCAATTAGTGTTTTAAAAATTTTGCCAACTTTTTCCTGGTTGAGCTCAAAAGAAATTTCCTGTTGTACTTCCATTACTTCCTGAGCTCGTCTTTCTTTTTCATTTGCCGGCACATCATCTTTTAAATCATAAGCACTAGTTCCTTCTTCATGTGAGTAGGTAAAAATTCCAACTCTGTCGAACCGTTGTTTTTGTAAAAATAATTTTAACTCCTCCACATCATCCTGAGTTTCCCCCGGAAAGCCAGCTATCAAAGTAGTACGCAAACAAATGCCGGGAACTTTTTCACGAACAGCAACAATCAATTCCTCCATCTCTTCTCTGGTTATCTGCCGCTTCATAGCTTTCAGCATATTATTAGCAGCATGTTGCAAAGGCATATCGAGATAGTTGCAAATATTTTCACGTTCTTTCATCACATCTAAAATTTCCAATGGAAATTTGGATGGGTATGCATAGTGGAGCCGGATCCACTCCAGCCCTTTTACATCAGACAGCCGGTGTAATAAATCAGGTAACATTCTTTTTTTATAAATGTCAAGTCCGTAGTACGTAAGTTCTTGTGCAATCAGCATTATTTCTTTTACACCACGCCTTACTAATCCTTCTGCTTCTTTTACAATTTCATCCATTGATTTGCTTACATGCGTACCACGCATCAATGGAATTGCACAAAAAGAACAAGTACGGTTACAACCTTCAGAAATTTTTAAGTACGCATAATGTTGTGGTGTTGCCAAAAGTCTTTCCCCAAGCAATTCCGATTTATAATCTGCCTCAAATTGTTTTAGGATCAAGGGTAATTCCATCGTACCAAACCAGGCATCCACACCGGGTATTTCTTTTTCCAGTTCATCTTTGTAGCGATGACTTAAACAGCCGGTAACATAAACCTTATCCAATTTGCCTCTGTTTTTTAATTCAACCTGGTTAAGGATTGTATTGATGGATTCTTCTTTGGCTTTTTCAATAAAGCCACAGGTATTTACGACTACGATATTGTGATCCGATTTTTTGTTTTCATGCACCACATTAATTTCGTTAGCCATCAACTGGCCACTCAACACTTCACTATCCACCATATTCTTACTGCATCCAAGGGTAATGATGTTTACTTTGTCTTTTTTTAATGTTCGTGTTTTCATTGAAGGTTGCAAAGGTAAGGGTCTGCCGGCAGTGTGGTGAAACCGAAAGAATCAATTATTTATTTCCTGATTCGGACTTGCATAGCATAATTATAAGTGTCAAGTAGAGTAAAACTTATTTTGGAAGGGTTGACAAAACTTAAATAATTGAAAACCTTTTCTTTTGTAAACCGCTGACTCCAGAATCCTTCTCTTGTTGCAGTAAAAGAATCGTCTTTATCTGTAATAACTTTCATTCCCATTTTATGATAGGATTCTTCCTGCTTTAATCTTGTCGCATCGTTATCAAGATAACATGCACCAATTACAATTTCCCCGCCTGGGTTTAATAATCCATAAGCATTATGAAAGATTTTGGTAAATTTTTCATTGCTATTTAAATTAAGCCGTTTTTCCAGCCCATTATAAGAATCAAAGGGAAAGTTATCGGGATAAAAATTACCTGCTGTAAACCAGGTAGTGATTACCATATCATATTTTTTTTCCCAATTATTCAATTTTGAAGCATCGAAAAAATGAGCAGCAACTTTATTTTCTATTTTCAATTCTTTGATTGTTTCATTTGAAATCTGAACACATGCCATTGCATTATCAGTTCCATCATAGAAAGCCACTTTTTCCCAAAGGTCTTTAATACCGGATAGGTGTTTTGGAATACGGGCATTGCCAATTCCGATATCCAGCATCGTAACCGGACGATTATTCCGATCAGAAACTTCAGTAATTACTTTTTTAAGTTCGATGAACTCTGCCCATTGCGCCTGAAGCAAATACTCACTGATATAATTTAAATCAAAAGAAGCCTTTACGGTGTTTTCATTATCATACATTGCCATAATCAACTATTTTTTTGTGCAACAATTACAAAAGTGTCAAAAGCATAAGAGGGACGATCCACTATTTCCAGTATTTTAAAATTACAGTTTTCCAGAAAAAGACTCATTTCGTTTTTTGAAAATGACCTAATCATTGATTCATCTTCGCCCAATTTTCTTAATTTCTGTTTTTCAAATTCTTCATAAAACTCCGACTTCCAATGAAAAATCCAATTGCTACTATCTGGTACTGACCAAAAACTTTCCCTTCGAAATTTTCTGTTTCCATAAACTGCATGGTGTGTTATTTGTTTGCCATCCTTTATTGTAGGAATAAATTTTTCTGCATCAATGCAATCAAAACAAACAATCCCGCCTTGGTTTAAATTATTCTGTATTGAATTTAAGTTATCAATTACATCCTGATTGCTGATTAAATAACTGATAGTTCTACCAGCCATTATGCAAACATCTTTTTTTTCTGCTAATTTAAAATTTCTCATATCCCCTATTGCTAAATTTATTTTGGGATTTTTTATTTTGGCAATATCTAACATGGATTTATTGAGATCGAGTCCGGTATAGTTATATCCATTAGAAATAAAACGGCTGGCAAGATTGCCTGTTCCGCATCCTAATTCAACAACAGATTTTGACTGATACTTATTAATAAAATTGCTGTAACAGACAAACTCGTCATCATAATTGATGAATGTCTGATACATCATTTCATACACTTCGGACAAACTGTTATAAATAGTACTCATAAAAAAAGCTGAGGCAAATTACCACAGCTTTTTGAAAATAAAATATTCAATTAGAATTTGAAAACTAAAGAGCCCTGGAAAATAGTTCCTAGTTGACTGAATTGAGATCCATTGTATCCTAAAATACGGTAACGACCACTGAATGCCAAAAATCCTTCAAGCAATTCTCTGCCGGCAGTATTGTTTAATACAGCCTGACCAGCAGGATTCAATGCTTCCAGATTCCATTTAGGAAGAACATTTAAGATATTGTTGATAGCTACATTGAAAGATACTTTTTCAGTAAACTTATAACCAACATTTAAATCGGTTACAATTGCGGTTTTAAACACCTGTTTGATGTTCTCCATAGCCGATCCGCCATTGTCCAAATCCTGGAATCTTGTTGGTCCGAAAATGGTGTTGTTTAAACTAACTCCAAATTTATTCTTACTTAAATCAAATCCTAAAACAGCTTTAAACTCTGGACGACCTTCTGTAAGCAGTGATTTGATTTGTGTGTTTAGAATAGAAGCACCGGCTGCTTGAATAGCTGCAGGCTCATTGGGTGTACCCACAATCTTATTGGTCAAATTATAATTTCCTGCAAAATTGATATCGAGTTTACCAGTACCAAGAGCGATGTTTTTATAATTAACAACCAGGTCAAGACCTGATGTTTTAGTTTTTATACCGTTAATAAAGAACTGAACGCTTTCTAAATCATAATTACCTACACCAACACTACTACCTTTCAAAATTTTGCCAAGTGCAGTAAGTGGAACTGCCAGCGATTTATCAGGAGTAGTAATAGAAGAACTGTAAACAATTCTTTCTTTAATTGTAATATGATAATAATCCAACGTAATACTCAGATTCTTTGTTGGATTTAAACCCATACCCAGTGTAAAGTTGGTTGATTTTTCAGGTGTTAATAATGGGATACCTAATGCAAAAGCTTGCTTGCTTCTGTTATTAAATAAACCAGAAAGAACAATTGTACCACCAGCAAAAGAAGCCTGAGTAGATTGAGCATAAATTTGGTGAAGAGTCGGAGCTCTGAATCCGGTAGAAGCAGAGCCTCTTATCACAAACTTGTTATCAGCAAATTTATACCGGGTTGAAAATTTCCAAACTAATGCAGTTCCAAAATCACTGTAATTTTCTGCACGGATTGCACCATTGATTAAGAAATCTTCGCTAACATCTAATGTACCATCTATATAAGCACCAAAATTATGTCGGCTGTTCACTCTTGCATTTTCTGCACGTATTCCTGGGAAGGAATTAGAACCCTGTCCTGAATAGGATGCTGTATCACCAGCAATAATAGTGTATGTTTCTTTTCTAACCTCAGTACCAAATGCCAAACTGAATTTATCAGAAAGTGCTTTAGAAACATCATAGTTGCCTACAATATGATCAAAACTAAAACCGCCTGGCTTAAAAGAAGTAGGACTCGCTGTTCCCAATGAACGGTTCACTGTATTATCAACTGTATATAATTGCTGGTTAAATCCGTTAGTGAAACTAATATCCTGGTTCCAGCCATTTCTTACATTTTTAAATCCAAGTGTCATATTACGATCTGCCAAATCTCCTTCGAAAGTTGGCATATAACCAAGGTAGCCTTCATATAATGGATCACTACCACCGGTATAATTAGGGGCACCAGGTATTCTTGTATGTAATAATCCCGCATCGGTTCTCCAATATGGAGTTCTGAAATTTGCATTGCTAATAACTTTCTTGGTTACATAAGCTGCATTACCATAAAACTGTCCGGTTTCACCTACAGGCAATCCAAAATTCAAATTAAATTTTGCTGCAGAAACTTCACCGGTGCCATTTAAATTATTACCAGTTGGATATTTATTCAAATATGCATTTATAGCAGCATCAGATGAAGGTGAACCACCAAAAGTTGCTATTTCAGTTGGGCGATGAATAATACCAGAACGAATCGCATTATTTTGCTGAGAAATATCAATTGTGTAATTGACAAATCCTTTATCACCAATATTTGAACCACCATTATAAGAAAGACCATAGTTTTCACCATCGCCTTTTCCCGTAACTCCGCTATTTAATGTTAGTGTACTGTACTGATATCTGTCTTTCAAAATAACATTCACAACACCCGCTATCGCATCGGTACCATATTGTGCAGATGCACCATCTCTTAAAATTTCCACACGTTTGATTGCATCTACCGGAATAGCCGAAAGGTCTGCTCCGGTTTCACCTCTACCAGGAGAAAACTGAACATAAATAAGCGAACTTAAATTCTTTCTTTTTCCGTTTATCAATACCAATGTACGGCTTGGTCCCAGATTTCTAATCTCATAAGGATCCAATAATGTAGTTGCATCATTAACCGGAGTGTTGATAGAGTTAAAAGAAGGGACTCTATACTGCATTTGTTTGTCGAATGTAGTTTGTGCAGTCGATTTCAAATCATTTGATGAAATGATATCAATTGGTAGTGGAGTACCTACTGATGTCCTTTGTGCAGAACGTGAACCGGTTGTAAGAATTACTTCACCAAGTTCACCTGTAAATTGCAGAAGCACAAAATCAACTGTCATATTCCCAGATACATTTACTGTTTTAGATGCCGAAGTGTAGCCGACAAAAGAAACAGTAATTGTTACAGAACCGTTCGGGACATTTAATGAATACTTACCATCCGCATCCGTTGAAGTTACACGACCGCCTTTTACTGTAGCAGTGGCTCCTCCAATTCCTTTTCCGGAATTATCTGAAACCGTTCCGCTTACCGTGCTTTGAGCCAGTACTACTGATGAAGAAATTATTGAAAACAATGTTACAATAATTCCAATTTTAATTTTACGTTGCATAATTTTTAATTTTGGTTAAAAAACGTATTGCATAAATAGGATTTATTACCCGAACAAAAAAAAATAAATTACAGGATTAAATATGGTTGTAATATGCAATAAATTATGACAATTTAATTACAATTATAAGTCAAATTTAAAAATAGTACCAATGTGCAGGTTAATAAACCATTGGTTTATTTTGATTCAAGATTGAAAAGGCTATCAACAAATTCATGTTTATCAAACAACATCAGGTCTTCTATTTTTTCTCCGACACCAATAAATTTTACCGGAATTTTAAATTGACTGGCGATGGCAAGTACCACACCGCCTTTTGCTGTTCCATCCAGTTTCGTAATAGCTAAAGCTGTAACATCAGTAGCAGCTGTAAAATGTTTTGCTTGCTCTAACGCATTTTGCCCTGTGCTTCCATCAAGAACTAATAATACTTCATGTGGGGCATCTGGAATAACTTTTTGAATTACTCTTTTTATTTTACTAAGCTCTTCCATTAAATGAGCTTTGTTATGTAGTCTTCCTGCTGTATCGATTAATACCACATCGCTTCCTTTTGCAATTGCACTTTGAACCGTATCAAATGCAACAGCAGCGGGGTCACTACCCATATCTTGTTTTATAATTGGTACACCAGCACGTTCACTCCAAATAGTTAATTGGTCAACCGCTGCTGCACGAAAAGTATCGGCAGCCCCGAGTAAAACATTTTTACCAGCCGATTTAAAATTGTAGGCCAGCTTTCCAATCGTTGTAGTTTTGCCCACACCATTTACACCTACTACCAATATGATATAGGGTTTAAATGGAATATCTGAATCAAAAGCATAACTATTTGATGAAGGAGCATCTACAAGCAATGCCTCTATTTCCTCCTGCAATACTTTATTCAATTCTGAGGTACCAAAATATTTGTCTTTAGCTACACGTTTTTCTATTCGTTCAATAATTTTTAATGTGGTTTCAATACCCACATCTGCTCCAACCAATGCTTCTTCAAGATTATCTAACACCTCCTCATCAACCGTGCTTTTTCCTGCAATAGATCTTGAGATTTTAGACAAGAAACTTTGCTTGGTTTTTTGCAAACCCTGATCAAGATTTTCTTTTTCCTTTTTTCCAAACAGTTTATTAAAAAATCCCATAAGAATGATTTGTGTAAAAAAGAAAAGCCATCCGCCAATTTGCGAACAGCTTTATATAAATTACTAAGCCATATAATTATTTCTGTGCGAGGAAATCTTTGATTTTATCCTTATGTATAATTGCTTCTTTAAAAGTATAAGCACCCGTTTTAGGGCTGCGAACAGATTTAATAACTTTTGTCCAGTTTTTTGCATCAGATGCTGCTTTCTGATCCTTTGTTTTAATCGCGGTTTTAGCTGCTTTTGCCATGATGTTTTAATTTGCTAATGTGCTGATGTGCCAATGTGCCTGCTGATTTGCATATTTGCAAATTGGTACATTTGCATATTTATTTAATTTCTTTATGAACAGTTACCTTTTTTAAAATAGGATTGAATTTTTTAAACTCTAATCTCTCAGGATTGTTCTTTTTGTTTTTGATGGTAATATAACGGCTGGTGCCGGGCTTGCCACTGTTTTTGTGCTCAGTGCATTCCAATATTACTTGTACTCGGTTTCCTTTCTTTGCCATTGTCTGTTCAGTTTATAATTAAATGTGTTGACCGTTAGCTCTCAATTCTTTTACGATGGTATAAAGACCATTCTTATTGATAGTGCGGATAGCCTCTGAAGAAACCTTCAGGGTAATCCATTTATCTTCCTCTACCAGATAATAGCGTTTTGTCTGCAGATTAGGCAGAAAACGACGTTTTGTTTTGATATTGGAGTGAGAAACTTTGTTTCCACCCATTGGTTTTTTACCAGTAACCTGACATACTCTTGCCATGAATTCATTTTTTTAAGGACGGCAAAGGTAAGGGATAGAGTTTATAATTTGAATGCAGATTTTAGTTTTTTTTCAACTACGTTAATAAGTTCCTGATATTCGCTGCTGCATTGACTTTGGGTTCACTATTCTTAAAAAAAACAATAAATAAAGATGTCTCAATCTCCAATGTAGAACAACCCTTCTATTCATTTCACTTTTGCTGAATCCCTGTTTTCCAGTAGCTTCGCTGCTCCAATCTGAACTATTCAAAATAAAATTCAAAAATTAACTATGGCATACGATGTAGTTGTTATCGGAACAGGCCCAGGCGGGTATGTAGCAGCAATCCGTGCATCTCAATTAGGTTTTAAAACCGCAGTAATAGAAAAAGAAAGTCTTGGTGGTGTATGTCTGAACTGGGGTTGTATCCCTACCAAAGCACTATTAAAAAGTGCTCAGATAATGGAGGATATTAAACATTCGAAAGATTATGGTATTGAGGCAAGCGGTACTGCCAATTTTGAAGCTGTAATAAAAAGAAGCCGCGGTGTAGCTGATAAAATGAGTAAAGGCGTTCAGTTTCTGATGAAGAAAAATAAAATTGATGTAGTGATGGGCTTTGGTAAAATAAAAGCCAAAGGGCAAGTGGAAGTAACGGCTGCTGATGGTTCTAAAAAAATTGTTGAAGGAAAACATATAATCATCGCAACTGGTGGTAGAAGCCGGGAGTTGCCTACTATGAAAATAGATGGCAAAAAAATAATTGGTTATCGGGAAGCGATGAGTTTACCTCAACTACCAAAATCAATTATCGTGGTTGGTAGCGGAGCAATCGGTGTTGAGTTTGGATATTTTTATAACAGCATGGGAACAAAAGTTACCATAGTTGAATTTATGCCACGCATTGTTCCGGTAGAAGATGAAGAAATTTCTAAAGAACTTGAAAAAAGTTTTAAAAAGAGCGGCATTACCATAATGACAAGTGCTGAAGTTACAGCCGTTGATACTTCGGGTAAAGGTGTAGTAGCAAAAGTAAAAACCGCAACGGGTGAAGTGGCACTTGAAGCAGACATCTTATTAAGTGCTGTGGGTGTTGCAGCAAATATTGAAGGTATTGGTTTGGAAGAACTGGGAATAAAAACAGATAAAGGAAGATTGATGGTTGATAAATTCGGACAAACAAATATTCCGGGTATTTATTCAATTGGTGATTGTTCACCGGGTCAGGCTTTGGCTCACGTTGCAAGTAAAGAAGCAATTATCTGTGTTGAAAATATCGGTTATAATGAAAAAAAATATAACCATCAACCCGAACCATTAGATTACGGAAATGTTCCGGGATGTACCTATTGCTATCCGGAAATTGCTTCAGTTGGTTTTACTGAAAAGCAAGCAAAGGATGCCGGTTATGAAATCAAAGTAGGAAAATTTCCGTTGAGTGCAAGTGGTAAAGCATCGGCTGCCGGGCATACAGAAGGTTTTGTAAAAGTAATTTTCGATGCTAAATATGGCGAGTGGCTCGGCACACATATGATTGGATATAATGTAACAGAAATAATTGCTCAAACGGTTACTGCCAGAAAATTAGAAACTACTTATCATGAGGTACTAAATAGTATTCACCCCCACCCTACGATCAGTGAAAGCATTAAGGATGCAATTGAAGTAGCATATGGTGAAGCAATTCATTTGTAATAATAGTTAAGCAGAAGATTAAACGGGAGAGATTGAAAACTTATCAGGCTTATTGAGTTATACAAATTCCTTAATCATAATAGTACCCTTCCTACTCCAATAAAACGACGGAGATAGTACGAATC
>JANOFP010000226.1:0-5099 GCA_031413675.1 Bacteroidota bacterium | reverse complement strand
AGCTCAGCGTCGCCGCGATGGTCGGCAAGGGCATCATCGATCCAGCGTTCGTCAACAACCGGATCATATTCGGCGCGCTGATTGGCGCGACAGAAATACCGAATTGGATGACCGTAACATTAACTACCGATGAACTGGATTTTGCCAAGGGATATACTAAAACAAAAGCTGATACGAAAGAAGAGTTATTAAAAGTGTTTGACGACTATGCTGCTAAAGCCATGGAAGATCTGAAAAAAGCTACTGACGAAACATTTCTTGGAAACTGGACTATGCGAAATGGCGATCATATTTATTTTACGATGCCAAAAGTTGTTGTTGCAAGAAGTTTTGCCATGAATCATTTATATCATCATCGTGCACAGTTATCCGTTTACCTCCGGTTACTCGATATTCCTGTTCCGGGTATGTACGGGCCTACAGCAGATGAACCTTCCATGTAAAATAGGTTACTAAAAAAAAATTATGACCCAGCAACTGAAGCCTGCACTTGGATTAAAACTAGTCGTTGTATTTGCTATTGCAAACATTCTAGGTTCTGGTGTATATAAAAAAGTTGCACCCATGGCGGATACATTACAATCATCCGGTTGGGTGTTGATAGCCTGGGTGATTGGTGGCGTAATTAGTTTGTTTGGTGCATTAAGTTATGCCGAGGTTGCAGGCCTACTGGCAGATACTGGTGGCGATTATACTTATTATAAAAAAATTTACAACCGGTTTTTTGCATTTCAGTTCGGTTGGTCTACATTTTCAATTCTTCAGACTGCATCCATATCTTCATTAGCTTATGTATTTGCACAATCGCTCAGCAGTATTGTTGATTTACCACCTATGCTCACATCACTTGCTGATTTTAATATTGCTGAAATATTTTATCCCTTCAAAGGTTTCAATGTAAAATTTACCGCCATTGTACTTATTTTTTTACTTTCCTGGATAAATAGTAAAGGCTTAAAAACAGGTGCATGGATGGGAACCGGATTATTGTTGTTGGTATTTATTGGTTTATTTATCATCATTGGTTTTGGACTTACAAGCAGTCATGCTGATTTAAGTATGGCTTTTAATATGAACACCGTGAATAATCAGCCGGTAACATTTAGCGCTATGTTTACTGCCATGCTTGCTGCTTTCTGGGCCTACCAGGGTTGGGCTTCAGTTGGTTTTATAGGCGGCGAAATTAAAAACAGGAATCACAATATTCCCCGCGGAATCACCATTGGTATTTTTGTTGTCATTGGTTTGTACCTGCTGGTTAACACAGCTTATCTTTCTTTATTACCAATTGAAACACTTCAACAGATAAAAGCTTCGGGTAATGGCATAGCGGCCATTGAAGCTGTAAAAGTTTTTTGGGGAAGGAATGGTGAAATATTTATTGCCATACTTATTTTGATAACAACGTTGGGTTGCACGCATGCAACAATCGTAACGAGTTGCCGTGTATATTATGCAATGGCTAAAGAAGGAATGTTTTTTAAAAGTGTTGCAAAACTTAACAGGCATTCAGTGCCGGGTAATTCATTATTATATCAGTGCATCTGGGCCTCTGTATTGGTTTTTTCCGGAACATTTGACCAACTTACTGATATGATCATATTTGCTGTATTTGTTTTTTATGGTTCAACAGCATTGGGTGTTTTTGTTTTACGCAAAAAAATGCCGGACGCACCAAGGCCTTATAAAGTTTGGGGATATCCGATTGTACCGGCAATAGTTATTATTTTTTCTGCAGGGCTTTTCATTAATACAATAATAATACAACCAAGAGAAGCAGGAATTGGGATGGCATTAATGCTTACGGGAGTGCCGATGTGGTATTGGTTTAAAAGAAAAAAACCGGGTGGTTGAATCTCGTTTTCAAAGTAACTTGCATTAACTAATTTTAATAAAAATTATAAAAGATTGAAAATATTTTTTCAACGATTATTATTCCCGCTTTTATACCTGCACATTATTATTGTATTTGGTATTGCTGGTTATATGATATTGGAAAAATATACGCTGGTAGAAGCTGTCTATATGACCACACTCGCTATTACAACAGTTGGTTTTCGGGAAGTAAAAACATTGAGTACCGAAGGACAATTATTTACCGTGATATTGCTGATCATTAGCTGGGCATCTCTTGCCTTTATACTGGCACGGTTAACCCAGTTTGTAATCAGTGGTGAGATTAATCAATATTTTAAAAACCGTAAGCTGATGCAAACAATTGATAAACTTAAAAACCATGTGGTGATTTGTGGTTTTGGCCGTAATGGCAGGCAGGCTGCAAGAACTTTGCAGGTGCATAATGAAACGTTTGTAGTGATAGAAAAAAACCCCGAGGCACTGGAGGATTATCAGAAAGAGCATCCGGAAGTTTTATTTATGTTAGGTGATGGTACAGATGATGAATACCTGAAAAAAGCCGGTATTGAAAATGCGAAAGCATTGATTACGGCATTACCCGCTGATGCAGATAATGTGTTCATCGTATTATCTGCCCGTGCTTTAAATCCGGGGATACATATTATAAGCCGGGCAAGTGATAGTAATACCATGCCCAAATTAAAAAAAGCTGGTGCAGATAATGTTATACTACCTGATAAAATTGGTGGTACGCATATGGCTACCTTAGTTTCCAAACCGGATGTAATTGAGTTTATAGATTATTTGTCGGGTGAAGAAGGTGAGAGCATAAATGTGGAATCGGTTCCATACAATGAATTGCCGGATAATATAAAAGGTAAGTCATTGAATGATGTGATGGATTGGAAAAAGACAGGTGTGAATTGTATTGGAATTAAAAATGACGAAGGAAAATTTGTAATTAACCCTCCTGCCGATACCATTATAACAAAAGGAATGAAAGTGATTGTGCTGGGAACAAAACTACAGATTGAACGGATGAAAACGAATCTTGATAAATAATCCGAATTAAAAGCGGACGCCGGCAGATAAAGAAGGTATAACTCTTCCACCTTCATCTTCATCTAATGAATTAAACTCTTTGGTTATTTTTTTTGTAAAACCATAGCCAATGGATGGTGATGCAAAAAGGGTTTTGTTTTTTGAAAAAAGTAAATGGTACCCAACTTCTGCCATTGGCGTACAAACTAAACTATTCAAATTTGTTTTTCCATCAAAATTTACAAAGGCGAATAGAACTCTTGCACCTGCAAAAAGATTTCCACCGGTGCCATTACCAAATCCATAACGATAGCCTGCATACATGCCAATACCTCTGCTACCGCCATAACTATTTTTTGTAGGAAGGATATAGGTAAGCCCGATGCTCCAGCTACTTTTACCGGGATATTTTTCGTATCGAACTCCAGCTGTTCCGCTATTATACCCTTGTCCGATACTACGCATATATTCAGCTCCAAACTCAGAAGGCTTTTGAGAAAAACTCTTATTGCTGAACACAAAAAATAGAATGCCGGATAAAATAATTTTAAACATATAGCTCATTAACGAAAAAAAGGTGAAAATATTTTTTCAATTAATCCACAATAAAAAGTTTACAACCCGATAGAGTAGATGTGCGGTGTGCTTCGCAATTATCGCCAACAAAATAGGTCATACCAGCGGTGAGTGTTTCAATTTTTCCATTATCCAGTTCTGTTTTCATCTCGCCTTCCATGCAAAGAATTATATGCCCTTTACTGCACCAGTGATCGGCTAAATAGCCAGGAGAATATTCTACTTTTCGTATCCGGATTTCATTCATTTGAAATACTTGCCAGTGTGCAACACCTGTTTCACCTTTATGTTCTTCTTTGGGAATGGAAGACCAATTGAGAGTTTGAAAAGGAAAAGATGGGATATTCAATTTAAAAAAATTTAAGTAGATAATTAGTTCTTCATTTCTTCTACCCACTTATCCCGGTCATCCGGTGAAAATTTCCAAGGGGCAAAATTATTTTCTACGTTGCTAAACATGGTATTCCATTCCTGCGGAGCATTGCTATCTTCCATAATGAGTGAACGACGCAGTTCCAAAATAATATCAAGCGGAGAAATAGAAACGGGGCATTCCTGTACGCAAGCATTGCAGGTAGTGCAGGCCCGCAACTCTTCAACAGTTATATAATTAAACAAATTTTTTCCATCATCTTTAAATTCTTTGTTCTGGTTAATATTTTTTCCAACTTCTTCCATCCGGTCCCGGGTATCCATCATAATTTTTCTTGGCGAAAGTAATTTGCCTGTTGCATTTGCCGGACAGGCAGCAGAACATCTTCCACATTCTGTGCAACTATATGCATCCAGTAAATTTTTTCTTCCCAAATCAAAAATATCTTTTGCTCCAAATTTACCGAGTGGTGCTGCATTAGTTGGAGCCAATTCAGGTTGCATTGCATATAAAACTTCATTTTGTACCGATTGCATATTATACATTTTTCCCATTACATCAAGCCGGGCAAAATAAGCATTGGGGAATGCCAGCATAATATGCAGATGTTTGGAATACGGCAGATAATTTAAAAACGCAAAGATGCCAACGATATGCAGCCACCAGCAAAACCGCTCAATAAAAACTAAGGATGAAGTAGAAAGATTAGAAAGATTTTCAGCAAAAACTCCACTGATTAAAAAACTACCTGTGTTAAGATAGTGCTCATTGCCCTGAATTTGTAAAGCTCTGTCTGCCGAGTTCATAGTCAGGAACAATGTCATCAGTATAATTTCTGTTATTAAAATATAATTTGCATCCGTTCGTGGCCAGCCTTTCAGATCGCTGCTGATAAAGCGTTTTAGTTTTATACTATTTCTACGGATTAAAAAGATAACACATGCTATAAGTACTGCTGCTGCTAAGATTTCAAAAGCATTTATTAAAAATTTATACAGATCGCCAAGGGGTTCAGCAAACATCCGATGCATTCCAAAAATTCCATCCAACACGATTTCCAATACTTCAATATTGATAATAATAAATCCTGCGTACACAAAAAAATGGAGTACCGCTACGAGTGGGTTTCGAAACATTTTTTTTTGACCCAAAGCAAGCAGAAAAAGGTTTTTCCAGCGTTGGGTTGGATTGTCATTTCTCAAATCATCTTTACCCAGGTAAATGTTGCGTATGATTTCCTTTGCTTTTTTAG